>NZ_JBEXDZ010000206.1:0-14950 GCF_040606085.1 Streptomyces sp. NPDC005485
CCGGCGCGGGTGCGCCGGCGGCCCGCCGCCGGTTGAACCAGCCGGCCCCCGGCGGCTCTTGCCCGGCCAGGGTCAAGGCGGGGTGCTCAGCGGGCGGCGGCGCGCAGGGGTTCCCCGGCGCTGCGCAGGTGGCGCAGCGTCTCGCGGTGCGAGACGACCAGGCTCGTCTGGTGGTAGGGGATGCCCAGTTCGGCGCAGTACTGCTCGGTGATGCGCTGGGCCTGGCGCAGCGCCGGGGTCGGCATGCTGGGGAAGAGATGGTGCTCGATCTGGTAGTTGAGGCCGCCCATGAACGCATCCGTCAGCACCCCGGCACGCACATTGCGTGAGGTGAGCACCTGGCGGCGCAAAAAGTCCAGCTCCTGGCCCTCGGTGACCATCTGCATGCCCTTGTGGTTGGGGGCGAACACCGAGCCGAGGTAGATGCCGAACAGCCCCATGTGCACGGCGATGAACGCGCACGCCTTGCCGGGCGGCAGCACGGTGAACACGGCGCCGAAGTAGAGCGCGAAGTGCGCAACGAGCAGGCTCCCTTCCAGGACGGGCCGCTTGAGCGAGGCACCGAACAGGGCCCGGAAGCCGGCGACGCTGAGGTTGAAGCCCTCCAGCGTGAGCATCGGGTAGAACAGGACGGCCTGGTGGCGGCCGATGAACGCGGGCAGCCCGCGGGCCACACTCGCCTGCCGGCGCGACCACACGATGAGGTGGGGTGCGACGTCGGGGTCCTTGTCCTCATGGTTGGGGTTGGCGTGGTGGCGGGTGTGCTTGCTCATCCACCAGCCGTAACTCATGCCGAGCAGCGCGTTGGCCGCGATCAGCCCGCCGATCTCGGTGGGGCGGCGGCGGGAGAACACCTGCTTGTGGGCCAGGTCGTGGGCCGCGAGACCCAGTTGCCCGAAGACCACGGCCAGACCGGCCGCCACGAGCAGTTGCAGCCAGCTGTCGCCCAGCGCGACGAACGCCACGCAGCCCGCCACCAACGCGAGGGCCACCGCGCTGAATCGCACGGTGTAGTAGACAGGCCGCCGTTCCATCAGCCCCGCCTCGGAAATTCTGCGCGCCAGGCGGGAGAAATCACTCCCCGTTCCCTGCGCGGTCGGCGGTAATTGCTCCGGGAGCACTGTGGGGTTCGCCATGCGACCCAGTATGTGGGGCGGGTATAACGCAGCATAATGCCACCCCACCCCTGTTAAATAATGCCGCCCCACCCCTATTGACCGGCATTCACACCCCAGTGTTACCCCGGAGGGGGGGCGGCCCGATGCCGGCCCGGGCCGTCCCGTCCGGGCCGCCTGCTCAGGCGTTGGGGTCGAAGGTGATGCCCGGCGGCAGGGCCTTGGCGAGGTGGGCGTTGAAGTCGCCGTCCCTGAGCCCGAAGTGGGCGCTGCCGAAGTCGGCCCCGGTCAGCTTCTCGCGCACACCTGCGGGGTAGCCCTCCCAGCCGACCAGGTCGGGGAACTGCCAGGTGTGCTGGTGGTTCTCCGGCGGTTCGTCGCCCGCGCCGGCAGGACGGAAGCAGTGCGTGCGGATGCCGTCCTTGTGGTAGACGACCTTGGGGTGGGTGCCGTCCCAGCGGATGCGGTCACGGCCGTAGACGGTGAAGTCGCCGTGCGCCGAAGTGGCCACGTACTGCGGCTCGTTGTCGTGCACCCACACCACGACGTGTTCCCAGTCGTGGCGGTGCCCGCCCAGACCGCTGCCCGCGACGGCCTGGTCCTTTTCGAAGTACAGCGCATACATGACGGCACACCAGCCGTTGTTGCACTTCTCGCGGGCATAGCCGTTGGTGTTGTCGAGGTCCCCGGCATCACGGCACTGGCCGTTGAGCGCACCGCTCGGCTTGAGTCCCCCGTTGAGGGTGCCATCGGGCCCGATGGCCGGGGTGGGGTAACAGCCGTCGGTGTCGTAGTCGTAGGCCGGCTGGAAGGTCTGCTCCAGCCCGTCGGCGTGGGCGGGCAGCGCCTGGGGCGGGCCGGCCAGCGCGCTGCCCGGGAAGGCGATGACCAGCGCGAGCGCGCCGGCCAGGGTGAGGGGGACGGTGCGGATGCGCGATCTGGTCGTCAAAGCGTCCTCCTGAGGACCGCGGTGGGGGCTCACGGGCAGAATTGGCATGCCCAGATCAGCATCCGTGAACCCGTGAACCCCGTGACCTCGTGAACCCCGTGAACCCCGTGAACACCTCGCCGCCCCGGCGGATGTCACTGCGGTGACGGGTCAACCGCCGGCCCCGGCAGCCGTCTTGGCCGGGCGCCGCGGCGGGTCCCGCCGCCCGCTCTTCGGGCGGCCCCAACAGCGCGTCCGGCGCGCCCCGTTCACGGCCGCCGGGCCTGCCGCGCACAGCATGTGCGCCGTGTGCGCGGGCTGTCGGCGCACCCTGAGGTGTGAATGCACCGGCAAGTGCGCACCGGTTCGGCGCAGGGCTTGAGAGGGTGAGTGAAGTGGCCGCACAGCGGGGCGGTCGCATGGGGCAGTCTGAATTTCGCCGGATCATGGCCAGATGATGCGGGTACGATCCGCCACCAACACCACACCGCGTCCAACGAGAGGCAGCCGTCATGTCCGAGGTTCAGCAGGAAACGCAGGAAGCGACCGAACTCAAGTCGCAGTACGCCGCCCAGGTCACCGCCGACCTTGAGCGCAACGCCAAGGAGCAGGACCGTCTGGGGGGCGAAGTGGCCGCACTCCAGGCGCAGTTGCAGGCACTGCAGCAGGACCAGGCCCTGCTGGTGAGCGTGCAGCAGGCCTTGGGCGCCAAGAGCCCGGCCGGGCAGGCGCCTGAGGACGACGCCCCCGCGGCCACCGTGCCCGCGCCGCGCAGCGCCCCGGCCAAGCCGGCCCGGCAGAAGAAGGCCGCCGCGGCGAAGCCGAAGGCCAAGAAGGCGGCCGTCAAGAAGCCGGTCGCCAAGAAGGCCGCCGCCGAAAAGACCGCCCCTGAAAAGGCCCCGGCCAAGAAGGCGGAGCAGGCGGGCCCCGCCCAGCCCACCCTCGGCACCCTCATCCATGACCACCTCAGCGGGCAGAGCGAGCCCCGCTCGGCCGCGGAGGTCACCACCGCGCTCTCCCAGTCCCACCCCGAACGCGGCGTCAAGAACACCGTCGTGCGCACCACGCTGGAGGGTCTGGTCGCCAAGGGCCGCGTGGAGCGCGCCAAGCAGGGCACGTCCGTCTACTACACCGCGACCGCAGCAGCCGCGTCCCCGCAGCCGCAGGACGCCGCCGGCGAGTGAGCACCGCGGCCCGGTGAGCGAAACGTGCCTGCCGGGCGGGCCTGGTATGCCGTCATATTCGCCTCGGGGGAGGCGAGTTGGCCCCATGCCAGGTGCTGTGTGCGCTGCCGGGACGGGGAAATGTTCGTGTCGGCGGGCTCAAAAACATGCCGGAGGCGTCAGGCAGTGGTGCCTGGGCGCCCCCGGCACAGGAGTTGCGGTTAGCTGCCGAGCTTGTCGACCGCCTGGTAGTAGGTCCAGGCGGTGGCGTTGCAGCTGGTGAGCTTGATGCCGCTGTAGGCGGCGCACACTCTCTTCAGATCGGCGTACAGGGCGCTGTCCAGGCGGGACTTGTTGGCAGTGAAGGTGCCCGCCTGTTTGTAGTTGCGGTAGCCGAAGTCGTGGCGGGCACACGACATCTGGAAGGGGAACCCGAAGGGGTTGTCGGGGGACGAGGAGCAGTAGTCGGTGGACCAGTCGAAGGCATAGGCGCTCCAGGCGCCCTGGTTGGCGCGGGCCGCGGCCCAGGTGCTGTAGCTGCTCGCACTGGTCTGGGTCCATGTGGCAAGGACCTGGGTCTTGTCGGCCGGTACGGCTGCCGCCGGGGTGGCGGCCAGCGTGCACAGGGCGAGGGCGGCGGATGTGACGGCGGTGGTCAGGAGCTGACGACGCAAGGATTCCTCCGGTGGGGAGTTGGATCCGTGGGCGTCCTCAGGCTCGTTGCGGGGGCGGCGTGAAGCGGGTGCTACGGCGCGGGAGTGGGGTGTGTTTCCCCCGGACAGGGGGGTCGGGCGGGTGAGTCAGGGGCCCGCCGGGCCCACTGCGCGGCCGCCCGGGGTGTGGGGGCGGCCGGCTGGGGTGGAAGGTGCGGGCGGGCCGGGGCGGGTGTGGGGGCGGGGCCGGGTTGCGTGGGGCCCCGGCTGCTGCCCGGGCTGGGGTGGTTGGCACCGGCCCAGTCGGGTGCGGGCGCGTGCAGCGGGGGCGGCCGTTTTCACAGGGCCGGCTGGAGCCAACCCGTGTCGATCAGCTTGCGCGACCAGGCGTCCATCACCGTGCGGACCTTCTCCAGGTCGGTCCCCCAGTGGTGGGCCAGGCTCTCCACGGCGAGGTCGACGAACCCGTCGTTGCGGCGCAGCGCGAACCACATGCTCGCCGCCAGGGGGGTGCAGCGGAACGTACCGGTGCGTCCTTCGGCCCGCAGGTCGAGTCGGCCGCTGGCCAGGGCAGTGCTGGTGACTCCGTTACCCGGCAGAATTCGCATGGGGGTCTCCTGGGCGGTTGGTCGTCCGGTGGGCCGGCCCGGCGGGTCCGGTGTATTGAGAATCTCCTGCCGCGCCGATGCGGGCCATGGGCCTGGGCACCTGAGCGCGGTGGTGCCAGCGCCACCCCCCGCAGGCGGTGCCCGCACCACCACGGGGCCGGTCATCTCACCGCGCTGCGCGGCGCGTTGACGAGGGCCGGGGCCCCGGGCGGACAGGTGCTCCACACCGGGGCGGGTGAGAACCGGGCGCACGGCCCATGAGCGGCCGATGGATGGTCTGCGGGCGGCCGCGCAGGCGGTGGGTCACGGCGGCCTGCCGCTCACCGGCGTTTTCCAGGGGCCGCGGGCCACGGCGCTGCAGGTGTCGGCGCGTTCGGCACATTGGCGGGGCAGGGCGGGCGGGGTCGAGGGCATTGGGGCGCCGGCGGCGCGGGCCGCGCTGCCGGTGGCGTCCGCTGCGGCCCCTCGCCCTGCCTTGGGCCGCAGCGGGCGGACGGTGAAGGCCAGTGAGACCCGGTGAAGGCGGTGAGACCCGGTGAGGGCCGGTGAGGGCCGGTGAGGGCCGGTGAGGGCAGATCACGCCGGAGGGCGGGCAGCGGCGGCCGGTTCAGGGCCGCGCGAGGCCGGCCGGGAGGCACGCCGAGTGGCAGGGCGGCGCCGGCGGCGGGGAGTTGGCGGGCCTCACTTCACCGCCGCACGCCCTGTCCGGGGGCGGGGCCGCGGTCAGGGCTCCCGCGTGAGGTCTGACTCACCGTCAAAGCCACCGCAAAGCGCGCCCCGCCTGCCGAAACGGCTCGTATGCCTGGGACGTGGCATCCCCGTCCCCGCTCCCCTGCCGCGGCACCCACGCCGGCCGCACCGTCCCTCACTCTCACTTTCCCCTCGATGCGTACGTGACACGCATGTGCGTATGAGATACGCTCTGCGTGTCAGATACGCAGAGCGAGGTGGGGGGATGGCCATGACGCAAACCGAGCCCAGGGCGGGAATGAAGGAGTGGTGCGGCCTGGTGGTGATCGTTCTGGTCACCCTGCTGGTCGCCGTCGACGTCTCGGTCCTCGGGTTCGCGATCGCCCCGCTGAGCAAGGACCTCTCGCCCAGCGCGTCGCAGCTCCTGTGGATCATGGACATCTACAGTTTCGTGCTGGCCGGCACCCTGGTCACGGTCGGCTGGCTGGGCGACCGGATCGGGCGGCGCAAGCTGCTGCTGTTCGGCGCCGCACTGTTCGGCCTCGCGTCGGCGGCCGCCGCGTTCTCCACCAGCCCCGAAATGCTCATCGCCTCGCGGGCGCTGCTGGGCCTGGCCGCCTCCACCCTGACGCCGACCTCGCTGGCGCTGATCCGCACCATGTTCCACGACACCAAGGAGCGCAAGGCCGCCATCGCCGCCTGGGGCGGCACGCTCACCTCGGGCGCGGCCCTCGGCCCGGTCGTCGGCGGGCTGCTGCTGAACAACTTCTGGTGGGGCTCGGTCTTCCTGATCAACACGCCGGTGATGGTGCTGGTGCTGATCCTGGCGCCGCTGCTGCTGCCCGAGCACCGCGACCCTGGCCGCGGCCGGCTGGACCTGCTGAGCACGGTGCTGTCACTGGCCGGTGTGATGACGCTGATCTACGGGTTCAAGGAGCTCGTCATCAACGGCTACAGCCAAAGCGCGGCGCTCTGGGCCGCGGCCGGCGCGGTTTTGGTGGTCGCCTTCGTGATCCGGCAGGCCACCGCCGCCCACCCGATGATCGACATTTCGCTGTTTCGCCGCGGCAGCTTCAGCGGCGCGGTGATCGTCAACATGATGGTGGCCTTCGCCCTGATGGGCTCCAGCGTGCTGACCAACCAGTACCTGCAGATGGTGCTGGGCTACTCGCCGCTGAAGGCGTCGCTGTGGTCGCTGGCGCCGATGCCCGCCATCGGCGTCGCGGTGGGCCTGTCGGCCTCGCTGGGGCGCCGGGTGCGCCCGGCGAAGCTGATCGGCGGCGCGCTGGTGCTCATGGCCGCCGGCTTCGGGGTGCTCACCCGGGCCGAGGTGGACTCCCCCGTCGCGGTGGTGCTGGCCGGTGTGGGTCTGCTGGCCGGCGGCATGGTCGCGGCCAAGACGCTGGCCGCGGAGATCGTGGTCACCTCCGCCCCGCCCGAGCAGGCCGGCTCCTCGGTCGCCGTCTCGGAGACGTTCACCGAGTTCGGCATCGCCTTCGGCTTCGCCACCCTGGGCAGCATCGGCTCCGCGGTGTACCGCGGCGACATGGCGGACGTCAGCCCGGGCGGGGTGGGCGGCCCGGCGCTGCACGCGCTGCGCAACACCATCGGCGGCGCCGCCGAGGTGGCCGCCCATCAGTCCCCGTCGGCGGGCGGTGCGTTGATGAATGCCGGCCGGGAGGCGTTCACGCACGGCCTGCAGGTCGCCTCGCTGGTCGGCGCCGCGCTGATGGCCCTGACGGCGGTGCTCGCCGCGCTGCTGCTGCGCACCACCCCCGTCGAGGCGGCGCTGCCCGGCTCGCTGGAGGCCGCGCAGGGCGGCACCTACGGCGCCGTGCCGCTGCCCGCGCCCGCCGGGGCGGACGGATCCCCCGCCGCCGTCCCGCCCTCCTCCGCCGCCGCCTCTCACGATCCCCGGCTCTAGCCCGAAGAGCCCCGCAGGACAAGGGGAGTCCGTCCTCGTCCGCCTGCCGGTGGGCGAGGACGGACATGCGTGCACCCGCGGCCCGACGGCAGCGGCGGCGGTGGAGGGTGGGGGGGTGGGGGGTGGGCCGGTCAGTCCAGAAGGCGGCGGCCGGCCCGCAGGGCGATGAGTACCTCGATGCCGTCCAGCACGCGTTGCAGGCCGAAGGAGAAGTCGTCCTCGGCCGCCTCGAAGGTGCCCGCCTCGAGCAGTTCGCGCACCGCGGGGAAGGTCGCGGCGTCGACGAACTTGTCCATCGCCTGCCCGTAGGCGGCCATCAGCTCGGCCTCGCTGACGTCCGGGCGCTCCAGTCCCCCGCGCTGCTGGGCGCTGTTGCGGACGTAGCCGATCAGCAGCAGCATCACCGACAGCTTGTCGCCCGGGGTCAGGCCGTTGCGGCCCAGGGTGCGCAGCCCGCACTCCAGCCAGCTCAGCTGGCCCGGCTCCAGCGGCGGGCCGCCGAGCGGGATCTGCAGCATCCACGGGTGGCGTCGGAAGACGTCCGCGAAGGCGCGGGCCCACCGCTCCAGGCCCGGGCGCCAGTCCTCCTCGCCGTCTGCCGGGGCGGGCGGCGGCCCGTAGGCCATATCGAGCATGAGCGCCTGCAGTTCGTCCTTGCTCGCCACGTGCCGGTACAGCGACATGGTGGCGAAGTCGAGGCGCTCGGCGACCTTGGCCATCGACAGTGCGCCGAGCCCGTTCTCGTCGGCGAACTCGATCGCCGCCTCGACGATGCGCGCCGTGCTCAGCCCGCGGCGGCCGCGCTGCTGCCGGTTGCGCAGGTCCCACAGCACCTGGATGCTGCCCGGCAGCTCCGCGCCCTCACCGCTGGTCATGGACCCTCCGCCTTCCTTCATCCCCGTACAACCCCGTCCGTCCTCGTGCGTCCTCGTGCGTCCTCGTGCGCGAGGCAGAAGACCAAGAACCCGGGAGCCCGGGAGCTCTTGCGCTGTGTGCGTATCGCGCACGCATTGCGTCCATCGTATGCGGCGCCGGCCGGGCCCGGGGGCGGCGTGGCGGGCCGTGTCCAGGCGGCCGTAGTGCCGGATCGGTCCCTTCCGGAAAGCACCCGCAGCGCACGCACCGGGATGGCAGCGGCATGGCAGCCGTATCGCGGCCGAATTCCCGTCGTATTCCTGTCGCTTCTGCGTCGAATCGCAGTGGAGGGGCCCGTGGTGTCCTGTTGTGCGGATTGAGGGGCGGGGCGGGTGCGGGACGTGGCGGTGGTCCGGTGCGGGGGTGTCCGCGGCTTTCCCGGCGGGCGGCCGGGGGGTGGCGTCGCGGCGGGCCGGATAGGGGGAGTTAGGGGTTCAGCCGCCCCCCGTGGCGCCCCTACCGTGGCCCATGAGGTTTCCGACGCAGCGTATTTCGGCGAACCGAGCCATAACTCTTAGCGGGGTGCGACGTTGGTCAGCCACTCGTATTCGTCAGTCTCGTCCGTCTCGTCGGGGGAAGAATCCGCCTCGTCGGGGGAGGAATCCGCTCCGAATTCCGGGCCGGCCGTGAATTCCGGGCCGGTTTCCCGGTCCGAACTCGTGCACGGCCTGCTGGACGACGCTCTCGCCGAGGTGCCTGAGGCTCCCGCGGTCCGCGACGCGGCCGGCGCCTGGACGTACCGGGAACTGGCCGCCTACAGCCACGCGTTCGCCTGCTGGCTGCACGGGCAGGGGGTGCGCCGCGGCGACCGGATCGTGCTGCAGCTGCCCACCGGCCGCGAGCTGGCCGCGATGTTCTACGGGGCCTCCCGGCTGGGTGCGGTGTTCGTGCCGCTGAACCCGTCAATGAAGGCGTTCCACCTACGGCATGTCATCGACAACTGCGAGCCGGTGCTGCTGTTGGGCGATGCGGCGAGCGCGCAGCGGCTGGGTGAGCTCACCGGCCGGCCGGTGCACGAGGCGGCCGGGGTGTGGGCTGCGGTGGAGCAACTGCATGCCGGCGGCGCCCGGTTGGAGGACCAGCCGGTGCAGGCCGGCGACGTGGCGACCCTCATCTACACCTCCGGGTCCACCGCCGCGCCCAAGGCGGTCATCTGCCCGCACGCGCAGGTCGCCTTCGCCTCCCGGGCGCTGACCGAGGCGCTCGGCTACCGGCCGGACGACGTGGTGTTCTGCCGCTTCCCGATGTCGTGGGACTACGGCCTGTACAAGGTGCTGATGACGTGTCTGGCGCGCTGCGAGATCGTGCTCGCCGACCGGGACTCCGATCTGGTGCTGGTGCGCCGGATGCGGGAGACGGGGGCGACGGTGGTGCCGCTGGTGCCCTCGCTCGCCTCGATGATCGTCACCCTGGCGCAGCGGGACACCGAACCGGCGGCGCCGGTGCGGCTGTTCACCAACACCGGGGCGGCGCTGCCGCAGGCCACCATCGACGCGTTGCGCGCGCAGTTTCCCGGGGTGCGGGTGGTACGCCAGTACGGGCAGACCGAGGCCAAGCGGATCACTGTGATGCCGCCGCAGGAGGACGGTGAGCGGCCCGGCGCGGTCGGGCTGCCGCTGCCCGGCACCCGGGTGCTGATCCTGGACGCGGACGGCGCCGAGGTGCCCGTCGGGGAGGTCGGGGAGATCGTCGCGGCCGGGCCGCATGTGATGCCCGGCTACTGGCGCAGCCCGGAGCTGAGTGCGAAGGCGTTTCGCACCGACCCGCTCAGCGGGGAGCGGCGGCTGCACACCGGCGACTACGGAAGCCTGGACGCGGACGGCTACCTGTACTTCGAGGGCCGGCGCGACGACATGTTCAAACGCAAGGGCTTTCGGATGAGCACCCTGGAGATCGAGGGTGCCGCGATGGACATCCCGGGCGTGCGGGCGGCGGCCGCGCTGCCGCCCAGCGAAGCCCACGACCTGGCGCTGTTCGTGGAGAGCGACCTGCCCCCGCGGACCGTTTTGAAGGAACTCACCCAGCGTCTGGAACCCGCCAAGGTGCCCGCCATCTGCCGGGTGCTGAGCGACTTCCCGCTCACCCAGCACGGCAAGAACGCCCGCCGGGAACTGGCCCTGCTGCTCGAGGGGAGCACCCGATGAGCCCGCACACCAGCACCGACACCAGCACCAGCACCGGCACGGACACCGGTACCGACGCGAGCACCGCCACCGGCACGGGCACGGGCGGTGTGGACGCGGCCGAGCTGGCCGCCCGGTACGGCACCCCGCTGTACGTGTACGACCTTGAGCGGGTGCGGGCCGCGCGGCGCGAGCTGTTCGGCTTCCTGCCGGAGGGCTTCGAGGTGTTCTACGCCTTCAAGGCCAACCCGCACCCCGACCTGGTGCGGGCGCTGCGCACCGGAGGGGATGCTCCCGCCTGCCGGGCCGAGATCAGCTCGACCGGGGAGCTGGCGGCCGCGCTGGAGGCGGGCTACCAGGGCGCCGACATCCTCTACACCGGACCCGGCAAGACGCCGGGCGAGCTGCGCGAGGCGCTTGCCTGCGGAGTTGGCACCTTCTCCGCGGAATCGCTGAGCGACCTGCAGCACATCGGGGCGGCCGCACGGGAGGCGGGCACCCGCGCCGACTGCCTGCTGCGCATCAACAGTGCCACCGCCAGCGCCACCACCAGCATCCGGATGACCGGCACACCCACCCAGTTCGGCATCGACAGCGAGACCGTCGCCGAACTGGCGCCGCAGCTGCGGGCGGTGGCCGGCGCCCGCATCGCCGGACTGCACCTGTTCTCGCAGAGCAACGCCCGCGACGAGGCGGCGCTGATCGACGAGCTCACCCACACCATCGCGGTGGCGGCCGCCGTCCAGGAGGACCTGGGCGTGCCGCTGCAGCTGCTGGACATCGGCGGCGGCTTCTCCGTCCCCTACGCCCAGCAGGGCGAGCGGGCCCGCTATCCCGGGCTGCGGACGGCGCTGGAGGCGGCGCTGGACGTGCACTTCCCGCACTGGCGCCAGGGCGCACCGCGGCTGGCGGTGGAGTCCGGGCGCTATCTGTCCGGCGACAGCGGCACCCTCGTCACCCGGGTCAGCAATGTGAAGGTCAGCCGGGGCAGGAAGTTCGTCATCGTGGACGCCGGCATCAACACCTTCGGCGGCATGTCCGGGCTGGGCCGGCTGCTGCCGGTCAGCGTGCATGTCCAGGCCGGCGCGGACACCGAGAAGGCCAGCCTGGTGGGGCCGCTGTGCACGCCCGGCGATGTGCTGGGCCGGCAGATCGACCTGCCCGCCCAGCTCCAGGAGGGCGATGTGGTGACGGTGCCCAACGCCGGCGCCTACGGGCCCACCTCCAGCCTGCTGATGTTTCTGGGCCGGCCGGCGCCGGCCGAAGTGGCGGTGGACGGCGGCCGGGTGGTCTCGGCCGGCCGTATCGAGCATGTGCGCACCGCGCTGACGGCGGGAGAGGCCCCGTGAGCGGGCCCGCTCTGCCCGCGCCGGGCGCAGCCGGGCAGCCGGTGCGCGCGAAGGGCACAGTGATCGTCACCTCGCTGGCCTCCGACTCGCACACCTGGAACCTGGTCTTCCTGCAGCTGCTGATCGAGGAGTGCGGCTACGAGGTCGTCAACCTCGGCCCGTGCGTGCCCGATGACCTGCTGGTGTCCGAATGCCATGCGCTGGAGCCGGACATGGTCGTCATCAGCAGCGTCAACGGCCACGGCTACCAGGACGGGCTGCGGGTGATCGGGCAGCTGCGCGCGCTGGCCCCGCTGGCCGCCACCCCGATCGTGATCGGCGGCAAGCTGGGCACCGACGGCGACCAGATGGCCGCCCGGGCCGCCGAACTGACCGCCGCCGGCTTCGACTCGGTCTTCGAGGACGGGCAGGACCCGGTGAGCGCCTTCCGCGGTTTCCTGTCCGCGCTGCCGCCGCCCGAGCAGGCCGCCCTCGACGACGGCGACCGGGTGGCGCTGTGAGCGGGCCGGCCCGGCTGTGGCGCCGCCGCGCCGACGCCCGACGCCAGCGGCCCGTCGACTTCGGCGCGTTCGTGCGGCGGGCGGGCGCCGCCGGACGCCTGGTGGTGCAGCCGAGGATGGGCTTCGGCGACCCGCAGCAGATGCGCGCCGGGCTGATCGCCGCCAAGAACGCCGACGCCACCACGGTGGGCACCCTGACCCTGGACAGCTACACCCGCGTCGGCGAGCTCGACGCGGTGACGACGGCACTGCGCGAGGGCATCGCCCTCAACGGCTACCCGGTCGTCAGCCACCCCCCGGCCACCACCGCGGCCGTCCTGGACGGGGTGCGCGATGCCTCCTTCCCCGTCCAGGTCCGCCACGGCTCGGCCACCCCCATCGACATCTTCTGGTCCCTGCTGCGGCTGGGCCTGAACGCCACCGAGGGCGGCCCGGTCTCCTACTGCCTGCCCTACGGCCGCACCCCGCTGGCCGACGGCGTCAAGAACTGGGAGGCCTGCTGCGCGCTGTACCGGCGGCTGCACGACGCGGGCATCGAACCGCACCTGGAGACGTTCGGCGGCTGCATGATGGGCCAGCTGTGCCCGCCCAGCCAGCTGGTCGCCATCAGCTTCCTGGAGGCGATGTTCTTCGCCCAGCACGGCATCCGCTCCCTGTCGCTGAGCTACGCCCAGCAGACCGACCCCGGCCAGGACCGCGAGGCGGTCCGCGCGCTGGGCCGGCTGTGCCGCGAACTGCTGCCCACCCACAACTGGCACATCGTCATCTACGCCTACATGGGCGTGTATCCCGAGACCTACCGCGGCGCCCACCACCTGCTGGGGCGCGCCGCCGAGCTGGCGGTGACCACCGGCGCGCAGCGGCTGATCGTCAAGACGGTCGCCGAGTCGCGCCGTATCCCCACCGTCGCGGAGAACGTGCTGGCCCTGGAGTACGCCGACGCCGTCGCCCGCCGCACCCCCGCACCCCCCGGCGTATCGGGCACATCGGGTGGGGAGGTGGATTCGGAGACGTATGCGGAGGCCCGCGCCCTGGTCGACGCGGTGCTCTGCCTCGACGACGACATCGGGCGGGCGCTGCTGGCCGCCTTCCGCCGCGGCTACCTCGACGTGCCCTACTGCGTCCACCCCGACAACGCCGGCCGCGCCCGCAGCTACATCGGCGCCGACGGCCGGCTGCGCTGGGCCGATCTGGGCCGGCTGCCGCTGCGCGGCATCGCCGAGCAGCAGCCCACCCGGAAGATCGGCTCGGCGGACCTGCTCAAGGACCTCTTCCACATCCGGCGGATGTACGACGACCCGGCCGCCGCCCTCGACAGCGCCACCACCCCCCTGCTGCGCGGCTGAAACGCACACCACAGGGGCCGGCCGCCCGGAACGCGGCAGCACACGAACACGAACACGAACGCAGCACGCAGCACGCAGCACGCAGCACGCAGCACGCAGCACGCAACGAACAGGCCGCAGGCGACAGGGAGTCACCGTGATGGAACAGGGACCGCGCACCGCAGATGGGGGCCTGACGTGAGCACGCAGACGACCGTGGACAGCAGCGCGTGGATCCGCCGCTTCCATCCCGCCGCGCACGCCGCGCACCGGCTGGTGTGCTTCCCGCACGCGGGCGGCGCGGCGTCCTTCTACTTCCCCGTCTCCCGCACCCTGGCACCGGACGTGGACGTGCTGGCGATCCAGTACCCCGGCCGCCAGGACCGGCGCCACGAGCCGTGCATCGACAGCATTCCCGCCCTCGCCGACGCGGTGGCCGAGCAGATCGAGCCGTGGTGCCAGGGGCCCGTGACGTTCTTCGGGCACAGCATGGGCGCCTCGCTCGCCTTCGAGGTGGCCCGGCGCCTGGAGGAGCGGGGCACGGTCCTGCACGGGCTGTTCGCCTCGGGCCGGCGCGCCCCCTCGGCGGTACGCGACGAGCGGGTGCACCTGCTGGACGACGACGGGCTGATCACCGACATCAGCCGGCTCAGCGGCACCGACACCCAGGTACTCGGCGACCCCGAGATCCTGCGCATGATCCTGCCGGCGGTCCGCGCCGACTACCGGGCCGCGGAAACCTACCGCTACACCCCCGGGCCACCCCTGACCTGCCCGCTGTTCGCCCTCACCGGCGACGACGACCCCCAGGTCACCCTCGAGGAAGCCCGCGCCTGGGGCGAGCACACCACCGGCCCCTTCACCCTGCAGGTGTTTGCCGGCGGCCACTTCTACCTCAACGCCCAGGCCCCCGCGGTGATCGAGACCCTCCGCAGCCACCTGCGCTGACCCAGCCCCGCCCCGCCCAGACCGCGAAACCCAGGCCGCTGCCCCCCGTCGGCGGCCTGGGTTTCGCCTGTTCTCACCCCCGCCCCCGCCCCCGGCAGTGCGCACCACCGCCCGGCGCCGTCCACGCCGTGCACCTCGCCGACTCCGGGGAATTTGCGTCCGATGCACGATTCGGACCCGACGTTCGTGCAGCGGCAGGTGGGGCACCGCTTCGCCTCGACCACTACGCCTTCTCCAGGATGCTCACCTATGCCCACCACGTCGGCCTATTCGCCGAAGAGATCGGCCCCTCCGGCGAGCAGCTCGGGAACTTTCCGCAAGCCTTCACCCACTTGGCCCTGCTCGATGCCGCCCTCGCCCTGGACGAGGAGCTCGACCGCGCCGAAGGCCGAACCGGCTGACCGCACGAACCGCCGGCGGGTAGCAACGCCCCTGCTGTGTCAAGGTCACCGGGTTCCTCCGAGGATGCCCCGGCCTTCAGGCCGGGGAGGAATCGGACTCCTGCGGAGCAGGGCAGGGATAGCCGGACCGCCGTCGGGGCGTTCCGGTGTCCGCCCCGCACAGCGGTGATGTCGCCCACAATGATCAAGAACTCTCAACTGTCAGTCCTCCCGAGTAGGTTCGGATGCATGACGACAGAAGCGGCCACGAAGGACACCGGGTATGCCCGGTACACCTTCCGTGTGCGCCTGTCGAACACGGCCAGGCG
>NZ_JBEXDZ010000207.1:0-14887 GCF_040606085.1 Streptomyces sp. NPDC005485
CCCGGACCGGCGCGCGAGGCGCCGGACCGAGCCACCGGGCGGGGCGTCAGCGGCCGCTGCCGAGGGCCCGGCGGCCGCGTCCCTGCGAGAGGACGGGCAGGTTGTTGCGTGCCGGGGCGGAGGACCGTGTGTCCTCCTCGATGCGCAGGGCGAGCGCCGGGCAGCGGCGCACGGCGCGTACGGCCTTCGCTTCGGCGTAGCGGGGCACCTGGGCCTGTGCGACGGTCGGGAAGCCGTCCGCGCCCAGTTCGAAGACCTCCGGGAGGATGTCCGCGCACAGGCCGTGGCCGCGGCACAGCGTCCAGTCGACGTAGATCTTCTGGCGGCTGGGGCCCGAATCCTCCGGCTGGGCGCCGGGGATGCTGCTGGGGGCCTGGCCCGGTTCGAACAGCGGGAGCACGCCGTGCACCGGCCGGCCGCAGCCGTTGCCCAGGACGTGCGCGGCCAGGTCGTCGGTGAACGCCTTGAGCGTCGACTCCAGGAACATCGCGGAGCCGTCCGGGTGCGAGCAGGCACCGCGCCGCTTCACGGCCTTGGCGACCTGCTTCACCGCCTCCAGGGCGGCCGGACCGCCCCCGTTGAGGATGTCCTCCAGGCCGCGCGCCGCGGCGGGCAGACCGAGGTAGCAGGGACCGCACTGTCCCGCGCTCTCCGCGGCCAGCCACTGGGCCACCCGCAATGACTCGCCGAGCGCGCAGGTGTCCTGGCTGATCGGCAGCACCGCGCCCGCGCCGAGCGCGCCGCCGACCGCGTCCAGCGAGTTCCGCGAGACGATCGCCTCGTCGAGGGTTGCCGAGTCCAGCCACTTGCCGTGGTAGCCGCCGGTCAGCACACCCTGCGGGACGGGGGGCGCGCCGGCGAGCTGGAGCACGTACCGCAGGGGCACCCCGGTGGGGACCTCCAGCACCATCGGGCGGGCGACCGCCCCGGAGACGGTGAGCATGACGGTGCCGGGCTCGTCGTACAGGCCGGTGTTGCAGTAGCGCTCGGAGCCGATGCGCGCGGCGATCGCCAGCTGGGCGAACGTCTCGGCGTTGGACAGGAGCGTCGGCGCGCCGCCGACACCGCTCTGTGACGCGCTGATCTTGCGGCCCGGGGGGATGGCCGGGCCGCCGTCTATGGAGCGGATCAGCGAGGCGGCCGCGCCGGTCACCATGCGGACCGGGTTGCGCTGCACGCGCGCGCGGATGGCCGCGCCTCGCCGGTTGGTCAGTCCGCGTTCGGCGAGCGCCGCCTCCATCGAGCGCTGGGTGGATTCGCGGGTCACGCCGACGACGAGGGTGCGGGCACCGAGTGCCTCGGCGACCAGCAGGGCGCCGTCCAGGATGAGGTGCGGGGCACGGTTGATCATCACCGTGTCCTTGCGGCAGGCCGGCTCGTCCTCGCTTCCGTTGACGACGACCACGGGCCGTACACCGCGCTTGATCGCCGATTCGGCGACCGAGCGCAGCTTCTTGTGGAAGGGGAAGCCCGCGCCACCGCGGCCCTTGAGGGAGATCCGCTCGGCGAGCTGCGCGAGCTGCTCGCCGCCGATGGGTTCGAGCGGCCCGTGCACCTTCAGGTGCATGGGCAGGTCGAGCCGTTCGACAAGGTCGAAGCCAGACGTGAGCTGCGGAAGCCCGACCACCCGGACTTCTGGGACGTCGGGCAGGGCCTCGTTCACTTAAAAGCCTCCGGAAGGCGCGTTCCAGGGTTCGCCGGAACCCGGCGCGTCGAAGGCACCGGGAGGTGTTTCCGTGGCGGGACCGCTGTTGTACGTGTCGTTCGTGTTGTACGTGCCGTAGGGGGCGTTCGTCTCACCGGTTGGGTACGGAGACTCGAAGTTGCCCTGGATCGGCGTGCCCGCGTAGGTGTCGTACAGCGGGTCGTACGCGGACGGGGGTGCCTCTCCTACCGGCGGCGGGGACGGGGAGGGCCACCGCGGGCCGCTCTCGACGGGCGGGAACGACTGGGTGGGCTGCAGGTTCAGAGGCACTTCCATGCGCGCGGTCTGGTCGGCGGCCAGTGGGTCCTGGGCACGCGGGGTCGCCGACACGGCCCGGTAGGCCGCCGCGAAGCCGTTGGCGGGCTCGGGGGTCATGGTCCGCGTGGGGGCGTCGTAGAGCGGCGCGGGGGACGCCATCCGCTGCGGCGGCACTGCTGTGTCCGCCGGCGGACGGCTCGCCGATCGTGGGTCGAAGCCTGCCAGGGGGCCGGTCTCCGCGTTGCGGGCGCGGCTCTCCTCGAGCTCCTCGCGTCCCGGCCTGGTGTCGGTGCCCATAACCGTCATGATCCGGTCGGCCACCTTGCGCTTGAACGGACGGGGAGCCGCGCGCAGCGCGAGGGCCGCCATCACGGCGACCAGGCAGAGGCTGTAGAGGATCACGAAGATGGGCTTGGCCTGTCGACCCGCGTAGAGGCCGTGGACCAGTGCGGCGCACCAGGCGGGGTAGGCGAGTTGGTGCACCGCCCGCCAGCGCGCGGCGATCGGCGCGGGGGACGCGAAGGCGCTGCGCAGTGCGCCGGTGATGGCCGTGAAGATCATGAGCAGGCCGGCCAGGGAGCCGAGACCGATGAGCCCGTTGATGCCCGTGACGCCGAGCCCGAAGGGGATCAGTGCGGCGATCAACGTGGTGTGGTCCAGGGCCAGTTTGACCGTGATGTGCAGGAAGAGGAACGCGACCGAGGAGACGGCGGTCGTCCGGTGCACCGCCTGGGCCACCAGCCGTTGACGCGTGTTCAGGAAGAGCCGGTCGGTCGCGACCAGCCCCCAGATCACGGAGCAGCTGAGGGCGACCAGGGAGAGCACGCCGGCGCCGAAGTTGAGGAAGTTGCGGACACCGTCACCTCCGAGCAGCACGATCGCGGGTATGAGAAGCAGGACGGCAGCTGACACGATCCCGTAGGCCGAGCGGCCCGGTCGGGGAAGCGAGCTGTTCTTGCGACGAGGTTCCATGGGGGGTTACTCCCAAACGGTTCGGGGAAGCGGTCCCGATGCCGCACTCTAAGTCGAGCCATACCGATGGGTACGAGGTTTGAGTTATTGCGTTGTTATCAAAGGGCAATCAGATGCTTGTGATGTCCCTTAGGGACTGTTACGCGAAGTAACATTTGAATCTTGTTCAGCTTTTCAAGATCTTCACAACCTTGGCACCCAGTGTCGCAGACCTCTCGGAAGCCCGGTGCAGCGCCCTCGGGTGCTGCGGTACCCTGACGCCATGCGTGCCGTACGCCTTCTGCTTAGTGAGCCGCGCTGATCAGTCCCGACCACCGATGAACCGTGGTCGGCATCGGCGCGGCGTCCCCTCCTGTGCGAGGGGCTTTTTCATTTCCTGGGCAGCTGGCAGAGACGATCGATGGAGCTTTGAGGATCATGAGCGAGACGAACACCGCTGCCTCCGAGGTGGCAGCGCCGCACCGCTACACGGCCGTGATGGCCGCTGACATCGAGGCACGCTGGCAGGACTTCTGGGACGCCCAGGGCACGTACGAGGCGCCCAACCCGAACGGTGACCTGGCCGGGGATCCCGCGCTGGTCGCCAAGCCCAAGAAGTTCGTCATGGACATGTTCCCGTACCCCTCCGGTGCGGGCCTGCACGTCGGTCACCCCCTGGGCTACATCGCCACCGATGTATTCGCCCGGTTCCAGCGCATGACCGGCCACAACGTCCTGCACACCCTGGGCTTCGACGCGTTCGGCCTGCCCGCCGAGCAGCACGCCGTGCAGACCGGCGAGCACCCTCGGATCACCACCGAGGCGGCCATCAACAACATGAAGTCCCAGCTGCGCCGGCTGGGCCTGGGCCACGACAAGCGCCGGTCGTTCGCGACGATCGACCCGGATTACTACAAGTGGACCCAGTGGATCTTCCTGCAGATCTTCAACTCCTGGTACGACACCGAGGCGCAGCAGGCCCGTCCGATCGCCGAGCTGGTCGCCCAGTTCGAGAGTGGTGAGCGCGCCGTACCCGGTACGCGCGCGTGGAGCGAGCTGAGCGCCGTCGAGCGCGCCGACCTCCTGAGCGAGTACCGCCTGGCGTACGCCTCCGACGCGCCCGTCAACTGGTGCCCCGGGCTGGGCACCGTGCTGGCCAACGAGGAGGTCACCGCCGACGGCCGCTCCGAGCGCGGCAACTTCCCCGTCTTCAAGGCCAAGCTGCGCCAGTGGAACATGCGGATCACGGCTTATGCCGACCGCCTGCTGGACGACCTGACCGAGCTGGACTGGCCCGAGGCCATCAAGCTGCAGCAGCGCAACTGGATCGGCCGCTCCGAGGGTGCCCGCGTCGACTTCCCGATCGACGGCGAGCGCATCACGGTCTTCACCACGCGCCCTGACACTCTGTTCGGCGCCACCTACATGGTGCTGGCCCCCGAGCACCCCCTGGTCGAGAAGTTCACCCCGGACGCCTGGCCCGAGGGCACCCACGACGTGTGGACCGGCGGCCACGCGACGCCGGCCGAGGCCGTCGCCGCCTATCGTGCGCAGGCCGCCTCCAAGTCGGACGTCGAGCGGCAGGCCGAGGCCAAGGACAAGACCGGTGTCTTCATCGGCTCGTACGCGACCAATCCGGTCAACGGCGAGCAGGTCCCGGTCTTCATCGCCGACTACGTCCTGATGGGCTACGGCACCGGCGCGATCATGGCCGTTCCGGCGGGCGACCAGCGCGACTTCGAGTTCGCGCGCGCCTTCGAGCTGCCGATCCACTGCATCGTCGAGCCGACCGACGGCCGCGGTACCGACACCTCCACCTGGGAGAACGCCTTCGCCTCGTACGACGCGAAGATCATCAACTCCACCGGTGAGGGCGTTTCCCTGGACGGCCTGGGCGTCGCCGAGGCCAAGGCGCGCATCACGGAGTGGCTGGCCGGCCAGGGCATCGGCGAGGGCACCGTCAACTTCCGGCTGCGCGACTGGCTGTTCAGCCGCCAGCGCTACTGGGGCGAGCCCTTCCCGATCGTCTACGACGAGGACGGCATCGCCCACTCGCTGCCCGAGTCGATGCTGCCCCTGGAGCTGCCCGAGGTCGAGGACTACTCGCCGCGCACCTTCGACCCGGACGACGCGAACACGTCCCCGGAGACCCCGCTGTCCCGCAACGAGGACTGGGTCGACGTGACCCTGGACCTGGGCGACGGCCGCGGCCCCCGGAAGTACCGCCGTGAGACCAACACCATGCCCAACTGGGCCGGTTCCTGCTGGTACGAGCTGCGCTACCTGGACCCGCACAACGACCGGAAGCTGGTCGACCCGGCCATCGAGCAGTACTGGATGGGCCCGCGCGAGGGCATGCCGCACGGCGGCGTCGACCTGTACGTCGGCGGCGCCGAGCACGCCGTACTGCACCTGCTGTACGCGCGCTTCTGGTCGAAGGTGCTGTTCGACCTGGGGCATGTCTCGTCGCCCGAGCCGTTCCACAAGCTGTTCAACCAGGGCATGATCCAGGCCTTCGTGTACCGCGACAGCCGTGGCATCGCGGTGCCCGCCGCCGAGGTGGAGGAGCGCGACGGCGCGTACTACTACCAGGGCGAGAAGGTCTCCCGGCTGCTGGGCAAGATGGGCAAGTCCCTGAAGAACGCGGTCACTCCGGACGAGATCGCCGCCGAGTACGGCGCGGACACGCTGCGCCTGTACGAGATGGCGATGGGCCCCCTGGACGTGTCGCGGCCGTGGGACACGCGCGCGGTGGTGGGCCAGTTCCGCCTGCTGCAGCGACTGTGGCGCAACGTGGTCGACGAGTCGACCGGCGCCCTGACGGTGACGGACACCGAGGCCGACGAGGACACGCTGCGCGCGCTGCACAAGGCGATCGACGGCGTGCGCCAGGACCTGGAGGGCCTGCGGTTCAACACCGCCATCGCCAAGGTCACCGAGCTGAACAACCACCTGACCAAGACGGGCGGCTCGGTGCCGCGTCCGGTCGCCGAGTCCCTGGTGCTGCTGATCGCGCCGCTGGCGCCGCACATCGCCGAGGAACTGTGGCGCAAGCTGGGTCACACCGACTCGGTCGTCCACCAGGACTTCCCGGTCGCCGACCCGGCGTACGCCGTGGACGAGGCCGTGACCTGCGTCGTGCAGATCAAGGGCAAGGTCAAGGCGCGCCTGGAGGTCTCCCCGTCGATCTCCGACGCGGAGCTGGAGAAGGTCGCGCTGGCCGACGAGAAGGTCGTCGCCGCACTGGCCGGGGCCGGAATCCGCAAGGTGATCGTGCGGGCGCCGAAGCTGGTGAACATCGTTACGGCTTGAGCTGCTTGAGCTGCTTGAGCCGCTAGCCCCCGGGATTCGGTGGGGCAGCGCGGTCGGGGTCGTCCCCTACGGGCAGGTTCAGGGTTCCTCCGGAACTCCGGACCTGCCCGTTGCGTTTACCGTTGAAGAGCGGCGCAACAGCTGCCGTGCCGGTCGGAGGAGGAGTCGTGGAAGCCGTGGTCGCAGTCTTCGCCCTGCTCTTCCTGCTGTTCGTGGTGCTCGGTGCGTACGCCACGGTGAAGGTGGTCGGCGCGGCCAAGCGCGGCGTGGACCGTACGATCGCGCAGGCCCGCCGTACGGTCGAGGACACCACGCTCCGCGCCAAGACGTACGCCCAGCCCGGCCCGGTCGGCGAGATCGCCCAGCTGCGGCTGAAGCTGCGCACCTCTATGCGGGCCACCCAGGACGCGCTGCACGTGGGCGCGGCCGACGACGAGTCCCTGAAGGAATCCCTGGGACTCTTCGAGCGCCTGAGCGTGCACGGGCACGAACTGGACGACGAGCTCAAGCGCCTGGAGAGCGAGCCCGACAGGAGCACGCTCAGCGAGCGGCTGCCCGGCCTGCGCGAGCGCACCGAACGCATCACACAGTCGGCGGACTCGCTGCGCTGGGCCGCCCGTGACCGGGCCCGCCGGTTCGCCGACGACGACCTGGACTCCCTGAGCGCCCAGATAGACGTGGAGGCGGGTGCGCTGCGGCACTGGACGACGGAGCCCGCCCCCGCGGCCTCCTGGCCCGAGGCGCCGGCTCCCGAGGACGCGTCGAGCGGGCAGACCTGGCCTCAGACCCCGCGGTCCCGCGCTGCCGAGGAGCCGACCCGCGCCGCCATCACCCCGCCGGACCGGCGGCCCAGCTATCCGTGGCAGAAGAAGCCCCGTCCCGAGAGCACCACTTGAGCGGTCCGCCCGACCGCAGGTGAGAGGGGCCGGGCTGCCGTCCACCCGCCCCGCCAGGTAACCTCCAGCTCATGTCCCGCCATGTCGCGATCGTCACCGATTCAACGGCCTACCTGCCGCCCCGGACGATGGAGCGCCACGGCATCACCGCGGTGCCCCTGACCGTGGTTCTCGGCGATCAGGCGCTCGAAGAGGGCACCGAGATCTCGGCCCGCTCGCTGGCCCAGGCGCTGCAGAAGCGGCGTTCCGTCACCACATCCCGCCCCAGCCCCGAGATGTTCGCCGCGACCTACCGCAAGGTCGCCGAGTCGGGCGCCTCCGGCATCGTCTCCCTCCATCTGTCAGCCGAGTTCTCGGGCACCTACGACGCAGCCGTCCTCGCCGCGCGGGAGGCCCCGGTTCCCGTGCGGGTGGTGGACACCGGGATGGTCGCGATGGCCCTCGGCTTCTGCGCGCTGGCCGCTGCCGAGTCCGCGGAAGCGGGCGGCACGGTCGACGACGCGGTCACCGCCGCGGAGAAGCGTGCCGCGGGCACCTCCGCGTACTTCTACGTCGACACCCTCGACTATCTGCGCCGCGGCGGCCGCATCGGGGCTGCCCAGGCCCTGCTGGGCTCCGCGCTCGCGGTGAAGCCGCTGCTGGAGCTGAACGGCGGCCGCATCGAACTCCTGGAGAAGGTGCGCACGGCGTCCAAGGCGATCGCCCGCCTGGAGGAGATCGTGGCCGACCGTGCGGGCAGCGCCCAGGTCGACATCGCCGTCCACCACCTGGCCGCGCCCGAGCGGGCTTCGGCCCTCGCCGACCGGCTGCGTGCGCGCGTGCCGGGCCTCGCCGATCTGCATGTCAGCGAGGTCGGAGCGGTGATCGGGGCGCACACGGGCCCTGGGCTGCTGGGGGTAGTTGTCTCCCCTCGGTGAGGCTGGAGCCGTCCATCGGGGTCGATGCGGCGCATGTGACTCGTGTGGGTGACCGAGTTATCCACAACCAGGGGGTAATCCCCGGGAATTGAGCAAGATCATCGCGAGGGCGGCACAGTGCCGGATCCTCCTCGCATGTCACTCCGATCACGCTCACGCACCGCCACGCCCACCAGCGGCCCGGGCCGCGGCTCCGTCTCCGACGGCCGCACCCGCCACCGCCGTCACCACCCGCGGAGCCGTACCCGGCAACGCCAGGCATCCGCTGAGGCCCTTCGCCTGCGCGCGGAGGCGCTCTTCACCGAACGGGTCGGGGCCGGCGAACGACGGGAGCTGGGCAAAGCGCCCCCGGGCGCGGATCGGGACGTGGGCGCGGCCAGGGCGGGCGTCGGCGTGGGGAGGGTGGCTGACGCGGGTGGTTTTGATGCCGAGCCGGCGCCGGAGCCTTGTGTCGATGTCGATGTCGATGTCGATGTCGATGTCGATGCTGATGCTGATGTCGAGGGCGGCGGCGGGGGCCGGGGTGGGGCGGCCGGGCCGTGGCGGGAGCGGGCAGGGATGGCCGTTCGGGAGCGGATGCCTCTGTGGCTGCAGGCGCGGTGCGGGCTGGAACGCAGGAGTGTGGCCGCTCTGACCGTGCTGCTCGTGGTCGCCGCCGTCTTCGCCGTGCAGCACTTCTGGGCCGGCAGGACCCAGTCGGTGCGGGCCCCTGAGGTGGTGCGGGCAGCGGTGCCGTACGGCGAACCGGCCGAGCAGGCGGGCCGGGGGTCGGGCGATCAAGGAGCGCGGCAGGAAGCGGACGGGGGCGCCTCGACGGGGGGTGCCTCGGCCGGGGCCGTGCTCGTCGTCGACGTCAGCGGCAAGGTGCGCAGCCCCGGGCTCCAGCGACTGCCGGCGGGCTCCCGGGTCGAGGACGCGCTGCGCGCGGCCGGCGGGGTGCGCCCGGGTGTGAACACCGAGGGACTCAACCGTGCCCGTCTTCTCGTGGACGGCGAGCAGGTCGTGGTGGGTGCGCCGGGTTCCGCGGCCGGAGCGGGACCGGGTGGCACGGGAGCCGTCGGCACGGGCGCTGTCGGTACCGGCGGGTCCGGCGTGGGGGCGGCAGTGGCCACCCCCGTCCCTCTCAACACGGCCACCGTGGAGCAGCTCGACACCTTGCCGGGTGTCGGCCCCGTCCTGGCCCAGCACATCATCGACTACCGCGCCCAGCACGGCGGCTTCCGTTCCGTCGACGAACTCCGCGAGGTCAATGGCATCGGCGACCGACGCTTCGCCGACCTGCGGACTCTGGTGCGGCCGTGAGGGGCCCGAAGGCGAGGAGCGCGACCGGATCCGGAGCACCCCAGGGCCGGCCGGGGCCCGTTCTCGCCCCGCCCGACGGCTCCGCCATGAACCGCCGGGCGGTGCACGCCGCTTCGGGCAGGCGGCTGGGGGCGGCGCACCCTCGTGAGGAGGGCCCGGCGGATCTCCGGCTCGTGCCGCCCGCCTTGGCCGCATGGGTGACGGCGGCAGTGACGGTCGGGGCACCGCCCGGCTGGGTCACGGCCGTGGTCGCGGTCTGCGTTACGGCGGGCGTGGGCCTGCTGGTGGCGGAACGGCGTGGGGGGCGCGGTTCGGCAGGGTGCGGGCGAGGGGGGCGTGCAGAGGCGGAATGCGGACGAGGGGCGCTCGGTTCGGCGGGGCGTGGGTGGGGGCGCGGGAATCGTGGGGAGGCGAAGTGCGGGGGAGGGTGGTCGTGTTCGTGGCCGCGGGTCTCCGCCGCGGCCGCACTGCTCTGCGTCGCCGCGGCCGCCGCCTCCGCGGGACTGCACGGGGCGGATCTGCGGCGCGGACCGGTCCCGTCACTGGCGCGCCAGTACGCCCACGTGACCGCCGAGGTGGAGATCACCTCCGATCCTCGGCTCACCCGTCCCCGGATCAACGGTGATCACTCGGCTCCGACCGCCGTGTTGATGGACGCGGAGGTCCGGCGTGTGACGAACGCTGACGGGACACACGGGGACGGCGGGACGGACGTGGTCACGCGCACTCCGGTGCTGATGATCGTGGACGTGCGCTCACCCCGGGGATCGCCCTGGCTGGCGGTACTGCCCTCCACACGACTGCGGGTGTCCGCGCGGCTCGCCCCCGCTCTCTCCGGCGGGGACCGGATCGCGGCCGTGCTGCGGGTACGGGGAAGCGTCCCGCCGCAGGTGGTGGAGGAACCATCCGGTGCGCAGCGGTTCGCCGGGCGGCTGCGCGAAGGGCTGCGGGAGGCGACCGACGGGCTGGCGCCGGACGCGCGGGCGCTGCTGCCGGGGCTGGTCGTGGGGGACACCTCACGGGTCACGCCGGAGCTGGACGACGCGTTCAAGGCGACGGACCTCACCCATCTCCTGGCGGTCAGCGGGGGCAACCTCACGATTCTGCTCGCCCTGTTCATCGGCCCGCCGGGCCTCGCTCAGCGGGCCGAACGCCGAGGCCTCGCACCCCGGTTCGGGGTCCCGCTGCGGGGGACCGCGCTGCTGGGCGCAGCGGTCACGCTCGGCTTCGTGATCGTGTGCCGGCCCGATCCCAGCGTCCTGCGGGCGGCGGCCTGCGGAGGGATCACGCTGCTCGCCATCGCGACGGGTCGCCGCAGGTCGCTGATCCCCGCACTGGCCACGGCTGTCCTGCTGCTGGTGCTGTACGACCCGTGGCTGTCCCGCAGTTACGGCTTCCTGCTCTCCGTCCTCGCGACGGGCGCCCTGCTCACGCTCGCCCCACGATGGAGCGCTGCCCTACGGCGGCGCCGGGTACCTCCGCGGCCGGCCGAGGCGCTCGCTGCCGCTGCCGCCGCGCAGGCCCTGTGCGCGCCGGTCGTCGCCGTCCTCTCGGCGCGGGTGAGTCTGGTGGCGGTGCCGTGCAACCTGCTCGCGGAGTTCGCGGTCGCACCGGCCACGGTGCTGGGTTTCGCGACGCTGGCGACGGCCACCGTGGCGATGTCCGCGGCGAAAGCCCTGGCGTGGTGCGCGAGTTGGCCGGTTCGGTGGATCGCGGACATCGCGCGGAGCGGAGCGGCGCTGCCCGGCGGAGGAGTGGAGTGGCCGGGCAGCTGGACGGGCGCGCTACTGCTCGCGCTCGTCACGGCGGTCGTCGTGGTCGTCGGACGGCGGCTCCTGCGGTACCCCTGGCTCAGCGGGGCCTGTGTCGTGCTGTTCCTGCTGGTCGTGGTGCAGCCACCGCCGCTCACCCGGGTGATCACGGGGTGGCCGCCGCCCGGTTGGCGGTTCGCGATGTGCGACGTGGGGCAGGGCGACGCGACGGTGCTGGCGGCGGGCGACGGTTCAGGGGTGGTGGTGGACGCGGGCCCCGACCCGGTGCTGGTCGACCGGTGCCTCAGCGCGCTCGGCATCACCCGCATCCCGCTCGTCGTGCTGACGCACTTCCACGCCGACCATGTCGCCGGGCTGCCGGGTGTACTGCGCGGGCGTTCGGTCGGCGCGATCGAGACGACCGGGTTCGAAGAACCGCCGGACCAGGCCGAGTTCGTACGAAGGGAAGCGGCTGCCCGGAACATTCCGGTGACGCGGGCCGTGGCAGGTGAGCGGCGGCGTACCGGAGCACTCGACTGGCGGGTGCTGTGGCCGCCGCCGAGCCAGAGCCCGATCGCCCTCACGCCTGACGGCCCGAACGACGCCAGCGTCACCCTGCTCGTACGGTCGGCCGGGCTGCGCCTGCTGCTCCTCGGCGACCTTGAACCGCCCGCTCAGGAAGCGCTCTTGAGATCTCCGGCAGCCGCGGACCTCGCCTCCGTGGACGTCCTCAAGGTGGCTCACCACGGCTCGGCCTACCAGGACCCGGAGCTCATACGCAGGGTGGCCCCGCGGCTCGCGCTGATCTCTTGCGGTGCGGACAACCCGTACGGACACCCCGCGCCCAGCACGGTCGCGGCCCTGCGGTCCGGGGGCGCCATGGTGCTGCGTACCGATCAGGACGGGGCGATCGCCGTGGCAGGCGCGGGCGGAGGGCTGAGAGTGGCGACGGACTGAGAGTGGCGACGGACTGAGGCCGGTACCGGAATTGACCGAGATCGCGAGTGGCGACGGGGAGAGGCGGGGACAGGGTGGGGCGGGGGAGGGGGGAGGGGGGAGGGGAGGGAAGGGGAAAGTGAGGTTGTGAATCGCGACAGACTGGCCTCATGAATTCCGCACAGATTGACGCCTACCTTCGCCGTATCGGGGTCGCGCACCCCGCATGGCCCACCGCCGATGCGCTGCGCGAGCTGCACGTCCGTCATCTGCAGTCCGTGCCGTTCGAGAACCTGTCGATCCACCTGGGTGAGGAGATCGTGCTGGAGGAGGGGCGGCTGTTGGACAAGGTGGTCGGCGCTCGCAGGGGTGGTTTCTGCTACGAACTGAACGGAGCGTTCGGGGCGTTGCTCGGGGCGCTGGGCTTCGATGTGACGCTGCTCGCGGGGCGGGTGTACGGCAAGGAGGGGCGGGTCGGGATCCCGTACGACCATCTCGCGCTGCGGGTGCGGACGGTGGACGGGGGTGACTGGCTGGCCGACATCGGATTCGGGGCGCACAGTCATCATCCGCTGGCCTTCGGGGAGCGGGGCGAACAGAAGGACCCCGCGGGCACGTTCCGGGTCGTCGAGGCGGGGCCGGACGCGGCGGGAGTGCGGGGCGTCGGGGGGACGCGCGGGGCCGAGGACCTGGACGTGATCCGGGACGGCAAGCCGCAGTACCGCCTGGAGGTGCGGCCACGGGCGCTGCAGGACTTCGCGGCCGGGGCCTGGTGGCACAGCACGTCGCCGGTGTCGCATTTCACGCGGTCGCTGGTCTGTTCGCGGGTCACCGAGGACGGGGGGCGGATCACGCTCAGCGGCCGCAGCTTCACGGTGACGGCTGCCGACGGGACGAAGGTGGTGTCGGAACTGACCGAGGACGAGGAGGTGTTGACGGTCTATCGCGAGCGCTTCGGAATCGAGTTGGGCCGGGTACCGGAGGTGCGGAAGCTGTAGCGGAACCGAACGAAGCCGGTGCGGTGGGCAGGTCGTCTCGCCGTGGCGCGGGTGGAGGGAACGCGGCGGGCGGTGACGGGAGCACTCCCGCTGCTCGCCTGCCCTCCGTGAGGGCCGACCCGGGCGTCGGTCGTGTCCGGCGTGTCGGAAAATGATCGCGTGAGCGACGTGAGACATGTGCTGGTGCTGCCCGACCGTGATTCCGCGGAGGAGGCGGTCGAGGCGCTCGGTGAACGGTTCGGACTCGACGAGGAGCCACAGCTCGTCCGGGACGCGCTGGCCGGCGAGGACGATGCCGAGGACGCGCAGTGGCTGGTGGTCCTCCAGGACCCCCGGGAGCGCCTCGACCCCAGGGAACTGGACGAGTTCGTGCGGGAGTGGGACGGCTGGCGGGAGGAACCGTAGGGCAGAACTCATGAAACGGGCAGTGCGCTGCTCCTGACCGAACCTCGCGCAACTTCCCGAGCCCGAGCCTGCGTGTGCCCACGCCAGTGCCAGTGCCCCTGCCCGCGTCCGTGCCGGTGCCCCTGCCCGCGTCCGTGCCGGTGCCGGTTCGCGTCCGTGCCGGTCCGTGCCCGTGCCGATGCCGGTCCGTGCCCGTGACCGAGTGCCCGCTCTCCCGTCGCGGGTTCGTTGTCAGTGGTGCGTGGGATGCTTGACCGCGATGGCCAAGAAGACTGCATATGACGACCCTCTCGCCCCCGTCACGCTCGCCGTGGGCCAGGAGGACCTCCTGCTCGATCGTGCCGTGCAGGAGGTGGTGGCCGCCGCCCGGGCCGCCGACGCCGACACGGACGTACGTGATCTGACCGCGGACCAGTTGCAGCCCGGCACGCTGGCCGAGCTGACGAGTCCGTCGCTCTTCTCCGAGCGCAAGGTCGTGATCGTTCGCAACGCGCAGGATCTGTCGGCCGACACGATCAAGGACGTGAAGGGTTACCTGGGGGCACCCGCCGAGGAGATCACCCTCGTGCTGCTGCACGCCGGTGGGGCCAAGGGCAAGGGGCTGCTCGACGCCGCGCGCAAGGTGGGGGCGCGGGAGGTGGCCTGTCCCAAGATGACGAAGGCGGCGGACCGGCTGGCGTTCGTGCGGGGCGAGTTCCGGGTGCTCGGGCGGTCGGCCACGCCCGAGGCGTGCCAGGCGCTCGTCGACTCCATCGGCAGTGACCTGCGGGAGCTGGCGTCCGCCGTGTCCCAGCTGGTCGCGGACGTCGAGGGGACGATCGACGAGGCCGTAGTCGGGCGGTATTACACCGGGCGGGCCGAGGCCTCCAGTTTCACGGTCGCCGACCGGGCGGTCGAGGGGCGGGCGGCGGAGGCGTTGGAGGCTCTGCGGTGGTCTCTGTCGACCGGGGTCGCGCCGGTGATGATCACCAGTGCGTTGGCGCAGGGGGTGCGGGCGATCGGCAAGCTGTCCTCCGCGCGCGGGGGGCGGCCGGCGGATCTTGCGCGTGAGCTGGGGATGCCGCCGTGGAAGATCGATCGGGTGCGGCAGCAGATGCGGGGGTGGACTCCGGACGGGGTTGCTGTCGCCCTGCGGGCGGTCGCGGATGCCGATGCCGGGGTCAAGGGGGGCGGGGACGATCCTGCGTATGCCCTGGAGAAGGCTGTTGTCGCCGTTGCCCGGGCTGCGCGGGTCGGGGGGCGGGGGTAGCGGGGCCTCCGGCGGGGCTTGTCTGAGGAGGCACCCGGCGTTCGGGTGAACCTTGGGGTTTTCGCCCCCTCCGCCCCTACCCGTCCCGTCCTCCTGGGGGCTTCGCCCCCCTCCGCCCCTACCCGTCCCGTCCTCCTGGGGGCTTCGCCCCCTCTCCCCCCTGTCGCGCTTCGCGCTCGTCCTCAAACGCCGGACGGGCTGACGAGC
>NZ_JBEXDZ010000208.1:0-14872 GCF_040606085.1 Streptomyces sp. NPDC005485
GGTTTTAATTCCTGTTTTTTCGGGCCACCCCCGCGGGGGGGGCGGGGGGGGTCATATCCCCCGGGTTCATCCCCCGGCGGGGCCCCTCCCCGAGGGGAGGCGACCATCGGCGTACCCGGCCTCGTCTTCGGGCCGCTAGGCCTTCGGGGCCACCTTGGAGAGGCCGTTGATGATGCGGTCCATGGCGTCGCCGCCGGTGGGGTCCGTGAGGTTGGCGAGCATTTTGAGCGTGAACTTCATGAGCATCGGGTGCGTGAGGCCGCGCTGGGCGGCGATCTTCATGACCTTCGGGTTGCCGATGAGCTTCACGAAGGCGCGGCCGAGGGTGTAGTAACCGCCGTAGGTGTCCTTGAGGACCCGCGGGTAGCGCTGGAGGGCGATCTCGCGCTGGGCCGGGGTGGCGCGGGCGTGGGCCTGGACGATGACGTCGGCCGCGATCTGGCCGGACTCCATGGCGTACGCGATGCCCTCGCCGTTGAAGGGGTTCACCAGGCCGCCCGCGTCGCCGACCAGCAGCAGCCCCTTCGTGTAGTGGGGCTGGCGGTTGAAGGCCATCGGGAGGGCGGCGCCGCGGATCGGGCCCGTCATGTTCTCCGGGGTGTATCCCCAGTCCTCCGGCATCGAGGCGCACCAGGCCTTCAGGACCTCACGCCAGTCGAGCTCCTTGAAGGAGGCGGAGGTGTTCAGGACGCCCAGGCCGACGTTCGACGTGCCGTCGCCCATGCCGAAGATCCAGCCGTAGCCCGGCAGGAGGCGGTCCTCGGCTCCGCGGCGGTCCCACAGCTCCAGCCAGGACTCCAGGTAGTCGTCCTCGTGGCGGGGGCTTTCGAAATAGGTGCGGACCGCGACGCCCATCGGGCGGTCCTCGCGGCGGTGCAGGCCCATCGCCAGGGAGAGGCGGGTGGAGTTGCCGTCGGCCGCGACAACCAGGGGCGCGTGGAAGGTGACCTCGCGCTTCTCACCGGTGTCGCCGAGCTTCGCGTGCACACCGGTGATCCGGCCGGTGCGGTCGTCGATGATCGGGGCGCCGACGTTGCAGCGCTCGTACAGCCGGGCGCCCGCCTTCTGCGCCTGCCGGGCCAGCTGCTCGTCGAAGTCGTCGCGCTTGCGGACGAGTCCGTAGTCGGGGAAGGAGGCGAGTTCCGGCCAGTCCAGCTGGAGCCGGACGCCACCGCCGATGATGCGGAGGCCCTTGTTCCGGAGCCAGCCGGCCTCCTCCGAGATGTCGATGCCCATCGAGACGAGCTGCTTGGTCGCGCGGGGCGTGAGGCCGTCGCCGCAGACCTTCTCGCGCGGGAAGGCGGTCTTCTCCAGGAGCAGGACGTCCAGACCCGCCTTCGCCAGGTAGTAGGCGGTGGTGGAACCGGCTGGCCCGGCCCCGACGACGATCACGTCGGCGGTGTTTTCGGAGAGGGGCTGGGGCTCGGTCACGGCGGGATCTCCCCAAGGTTAGAAATCTGCGTGCTGACGGGCACTGGACATGGGCAGTCTATGCAGCGGTACTGATCACCCGGCTGAAGGGTTGCCCCGTGAACCGAGCTCTCCCCGACGTACGGCTCCGCGTCCCCACCGACGAGGACGCCTTTGCCTGGCACCGGATCTTCGCCGACCCGGATGTCATGGAGTTCCACGGCGGCAAGGCGGCCGAACTGTCCGTGTACGAGGAGCTGACCGCCCGACAGCGCCGGCATGACGCGGAGCACGGTTTCTGCCTGTGGACGATGCTCGACGACTCGGGCGAGGTCATCGGCTTCACGGGCGCGCAGCCCTGGCCGCACGCCTGGGGCCCGGCGGGGCAGATCGAGATCGGCTGGCGGCTCGGCCGGGCGTACTGGGGGCGGGGTTATGTCACCGCGGCCGCGCACATGACGCTGGAACGGGTGCGCGCGGCGGGCGTCACCGACGTGGTCGCCATGGTCAACGCACGCAACGAACGCTCCATCGCGGTGACCAGACGCCTCGGCATGGAGCTCGCCGAGAGGTTCACGACCCCGAGATCGCAGGAGGAGGGTCACCGCTACCGGCTGGCGCTCTGAACCGGCGGAGGTCTGACCCGGCGGAGGTCTGACACAGCGGAGGTCTAGCCCTGGCGGAACTCTGGCACAGGCCGGTTCTAGGACTCCGGCCGGTTCTGCGACTCCGGCCGGTTCTGCGACTCCGGCCGGTTCTCCACTACGGCCGGTTTTCCACTACGGCCGGTGCTCCGATTCGGCTCGTGCGCTGACGGTCCCGGCCGACGCTTCCGGAACGGGACCGGCGGGGCTTACCCTTCCGGTACCGCTGGGGGTGACGTCCGTGCGCATAACACCCAAGACACCCGAGGTGCGCGTCCCGCGACTGGTCGGCCTGATGGCCGTGGACGCGCGCGAGACGGCCGAGGCGCAGGGCGTGCTGCTCGCCGCGCCCGACCGCCCCGACTTCCACCTCGCGGTCATCGACTACGTCGTACGCCAATATCCTCCGCCCGGCGCCGAGGTGCCGCGTGGCGCCGTGATCACGGTGTGGTTCGAACTCGGAGACGGTGAGGGCGGCGGCGCGGGGGTGCGCGAGCCGCGCCGGCCCGGTCCCCCGTCGGGCGGGATGCGCCGCGAACTCGACGAGCCGGGCGACCCGTTCGAGATCCTCAGGTGAGCCGCCCGCGCCCTCGGCCTAAGTGAGTTTCCAGGAGTCGAGGGCGACGCGGAACGTCTCCACGAGACCGCTCTGCCAGGCGTCGTCGTGTCCGACGATCATGATCGCGTACTCGGTGCCGTTCGCGGCGACGTACCCCTGGTCCTTCGCGTGGACGGTGGCTCCCGACTCGTCGGTGTACGTGTACTCCCAGATCGCTCCGGCGCGCCCCTGGAAGGTGTTCTTCTCCAGCTTGATCCGCCGGTAGTCGGTGTCCTTCTTCTTGGCGGTCTTCTCCAGGGTCACGAAGTTGTCGTACGAGGTGTAGCCCGCGTTCGCGATGACGCCGACCTGGAGGTGCTCCAGGCCGGCCGAGCCGGCGTAGGTGACCTGGGTGCCGTTCTTGACGCCCACGCGTGTCCAGCCGTCCGGGACGGCGAAGGAGAAGCCCATGGGGTCGCCCAACTGGTGGTAGCCGTCGGGCAGTTCCACGGATGACGTCGTGGCGTCGTCCGTCGCGTTCCCCGTCGCCTCCAGCGAGGGGGTACCCGTGGCCTCGGTCGTCTGCGACTCCGGCGAGGTCGGGGACGGGGAAGCGGGCGAAGAGGCCGACGGGGTCGCGGCGCCCGTCGGCGTCGAATCGGCCGCCGGTTTGTTCGAGGATCCGTCGGAGCGCTGGTCCTGCCAGACCAGTACGCCCGCCGCCGCCCCGCCACCCACGACGAATGCCACGGCAAGGGTCACCACCCAGACGAGCGAGCGACTGCGCGGCTTGGGGGTGACGGGCGGCCGCTGCCCGAGGTGCACGGTGTGGAAGTCGTACGGCATCGGGGTCGGGGCCGCGACCGGGCCCGGGAAAGGAGCAGGGGGTGGGACCGGGACGGAGACGGGGGTCGGGAGCGGTGAGGCGAATGCCTGCGGCGGTACAGGCCCCGGCGTGGGACTGCCTGGCAGCGGCGGAGCGGGCGGCGGGGTCACCGGAGTCGCCGGAGTCGCCGGGGGGAGCGGAGTCACCGAAGGCATCGCGGTCGCGGAAGGCATCGAGGTCTCCGACGGCACCGGCGCGCCCAGGCCCGGCACGGAAGCCATCCCCGAGCCCATCCCCGCGCCCATCCCCGCGCCCATCTCTGGGCCCATCCCCGAGCCCATCGAGCCCGCCCCCAAGCCCGCAATCCGCAGCAAATACGGTGCGACGAACGCGGCGATGAAGATCCAGAGCAGACCGAAGAGCAGGGCGTAGGGGAAGTCGAGGCCGATCGAGACGCTGCCGCTGCGGGACCCGCCCGAGGAGTAGCCGGAGCCGTACCCGCTGTCGTCCGAGCTGCTGCCGGACAGCTCCCAGCCGAGGCCGCCGAAACCTGCGAGCAGCAGGAAGAGGCCGTAGAAGACGCCCGCGGCCAGCAGTTGTTCGCGGCGGTCGGCGGAGCGGCGCGCAGCCATGACGCCAACAGTCAGGGCGCAGACGAGGCCGAGGGCCAGTGCGCCGACGATCGCCCAGGAGTTGGTGACGTCGGCGAGTTCGGAGAGGCCGAACGACTCGTGGTCGTATCCGCCGCCGTAGCTGTACGACGACGTGCCGCGCGCCTCCCCCACGATGGGCGTGCCCCAGGACAGGCCGAGGGCCGTGACCGCGAGGTTGGGCAGCACGAGCAGCGCGGCGGCCAGCGGCGAGATGCTGTCGGTGTCCCACAGGTCGTCGAGGCCGTCGATCTGTGTGAGGCAGATGAACGCGACGACGGAGCATAGGAGGAGGACGACAGACAGCGCGCGCAGGGCGGTGCCGGTCGCGCGCAGCAGGGCCCGCGTGCCCGGCCGGGCCGCCGACCAGCGTGCCAGGTCGTCACCGTGCAGTACGCCGGCCGCGACCGCGAACCCGAGCAGAAGGGCTCCCAGCCCGGCGAGCAGCGGCGACGACGAGACCTGTACGACTCCCAGGAGCGTCGGCCGCGCGACCAGCCCGAGGCCCAGGACGCCCGCGGTCACCAGAAGCGCGACCCGGGCGGCGGCCTCGAGCCCGGCGGTCGTGCTCTGCGGGCCACCGCCGTACGGGCCGGGCTGCGCGAACTGCGTACGCGGCATCCCAGCGACCGGCGCCGCCGCAAAGGGCATCCCCGCAACCGGCACCCCCGTAGTGCCCGGCATCCCCGCGCCCAGTGCCGCTGCCCGCAGCGCCTCCAGCCGCAACATCCGGGTCCGCAGCATCCGTGCGCCGATGAAGAGCGCCGCGATCCACAGTGCGGTGACGGTGAGCGGGACGAGGGACAGCGAGCCGCCTCCCTCGAAGTCCCCCGCCAGGCCGCCGTCTCCGCCGCCCCCGCCGAACACCGACGCGGGCGCCGACTTCACCTCGAAGCCGCCGCCGAGCGCCTGCAGCAGCACGGCGAGGGCGACCCGCGTCCGGTCGCCGAACCCGATGATCGCCTCTCCCCCGTCGGAGGACTGCCCGTAGGAGGGAATCCCCAGCGCCACGGAGGCGATCAGCAGCAGGCCGACAGGCCAGAGCGCCGCCTGCACGGCTCCCGCCCAGTCACCGCGGAACGTACGGCCGAGGAAGGCGCCGAAGGGCGACTGCCGGGTGGGGCCGGGGGCGTACACCGGTGGCGGCGGCCCCAAGGGCTGCGTACCCGGTGCCGGCGGCGCGCCGGGAGGCGGCGGCGTACCCGGTGCCGGCGGCGCGCCAGGAGTCGGCGCCGCGCCGGGTACGGGCGGCGTACCCGGCACCGGTGGGCTACCCGCGGCAGCGACCGCCGGTGTCTCGGACGGCACATCCGCCGACGCGGCGCCCGGGGCATCGCTCGGCGCAGTGCCCGGCACATCGGCCGGCACATCGGCCGGCACATCGGCCGGCACATCGGCCGGCGCATCGGCCGAGACATCCGCGGATGCACCCACCGCCGGTACATCCGTCCGGGCATCCGTCCGGGCATCCGTCCGGGCATCCGTCCGGGCATCCGCCGGTGCCTGCCGCTCGCGTCCGCAGTGCATGCAGAAGCGGGCCTCGTCGGGACCGGGAACCCCGCAGTGCGGGCAGTGCGACGCCATGGAAACGCTCCGTCGTCCAGAGAACTCGTGCCGTGATCGGACGTATTCAACGGACGGAGTTTCCCATTGACCGGTTCCCGTCAACGTGTCCTTCGTACGAGTGAATCGACTCCGTACGACCTACGTCGGGGCCAGGGGGTGTCTTGAAGGTCCTGTGCGGTGCCCGCGGTGTTCGGTGCGTGCCCTCGGCGTGCCGGACGATGGCCCTCGTACTGGACGTACTTGGGTCTTCGGCCGGTGCGGCGAGGGTGCGTGCCGGGCGCCGTGGGTGCTGTGCAGGACTTTCAAAACACCCCCTAGGCGGGCTTGAAGCCCCGGTGCAGCGCCACGATGCCGCCCGTGAGGTTCCGCCATGCCACCTTCGACCAGCCCGCCTTCTGCAGGAGCCCGGCCAGCGCGGGCTGGTTCGGCCAGTCGCGGATGGACTCGGCGAGGTAGACGTACGCGTCGGGGTTGGAGGAGACGGCGCGGGCGACCGGGGGCAGCGCGCGCATCAGGTACTCGGTGTAGACGGTCCGGAACGGCGCCCAGGTGGGGTGCGAGAACTCGCAGATCACCACGCGGCCGCCGGGCTTGGTCACCCGGTACAGCTCGCTGAGCGCGGCGTCGGTGTCCTGGACGTTGCGCAGCCCGAAGGAGATCGTGACGGCGTCGAAGGTGTCGTCCTTGAAGGGCAGCTTCGTCGCGTCGCCCGCGGTCAGCGGCAGCCAGGGGTAGTTCTTCTTGCCGACGCGGAGCATGCCGAGCGAGAAGTCGCAGGGGACGACGTACGCACCCGTGCGCGCGAAGGGCAGCGAGGAGGTGGCTGTCCCCGCGGCCAGGTCCAGGATCTTCTGCGCGGGCCGGGCGTCGACCGCCTTCGCGACCTCCTTGCGCCACACCCGGTCCTGGCCGAGCGACAGCACGTCGTTCGTCAGGTCGTACCGTTCCGCCACGTCGTCGAACATCGAGGCGACTTCGTGCGGCTGCTTGTCCAGGGATGCGCGGGTCACGGTCCCTATTGTGGCAGTACGGACCGGGCGACTCTCCAGCACCCGGCCCGTATGCCGGTCTTCATCCACACAGCGGCCTCTGCCTCACGGCAGCAGCTTCGGCTTCTTCTTCCCGGCCACGTCCTCGACCCAGCCGAAGAGCGGGATCGCGACCCAGATCAGCACCCAGCCGATCCCGAACATGAACCACTGGCTCTCCAGCGGCAGGTACTTCTCGAACGCGGGCACGTTCCAGAACTGGTCGATCAGCGGGACGGCCAGCACGAGGGCGATCTCGTGCCAGAGGTAGATCGTGACCGCGCGCGCGTTGAAGATCGTCACGATCCGGTCGGTCCGTCTGAAGCGGGCCAGCCACGCGAAGTCGACGTCGTAGTACGCCTTGAAGTACATCAGCAGTGTCACGAAGCCGGCCGAGTAGAAGGTCTGCGCGACCGGGATGTCGTCCAGGTCGTAGCTGCCGGTCTCCGCCTGGTGGGAGAAGGCGTACCAGGCGCCGTACGCCAGCGCGGCGAGCGACAGCGCGACCACCGCGAACGGCTTCAGCCGCTGCAGCACGCGCTCCCGGTGCGCGAAGCCGACCACCCAGCAGAACAGGAAGGTGGCGAGGTCCGTCAGCGCGCTGCCGAAGCGGTTGTCCGGCGCCTCCCAAAGGAACTGCAGGACCAGGACCGGCGCGAGGGAGCCGAGCAGCACCGGGATCGGCGCCTTGCGGAACACCCACAGGAGCACCGGCGAGAGCAGCACGAACCACAGGTACGTCCGCAGGTACCAGAGGATCTCCCAGGCCTGCATGCCCCAGTCGTTGCCGGGCGGGTCGCCGAGCGGCACGATCCAGTAGACGATCTGCCAGCCCGGCATCCAGTCGTGGATCATCATCGCGACCACGACGAAGAACCCCCACACCCAGAACGGGGGCAGCAGCCGGCGCATCCGGCTCCTGACCACCTTGAGCGCGGGCCGCTCCAGGGACTTCGCCATCAGCGTGCCGGCGAGCGCGAACATCACGCCCATGGACGGGAAGACCATGCCGGCCCAGGGCCAGCCGAAGGTGTGGTACGCCACCACGCGGACGAGGGCGATGGCTCGCAGGGCGTCGAAGTAGCGGTCCCGTCCGCCGGACTTCGGCTTCGGCTTCGGCGGCGGGTTCTTCGTCGTGCCCTCGGGGCCCGCGGGGTCGGTGCCTGCCTCGACCGCGGGCTCCTCAGGCTCGACCACCGGTTGGACCACCGGCTCGACCACCGGCTCGACCACCGGCTCGACCACCGGCTCGACCACCGGCAGCGGAGCCGTCTCCTGGGCATAACCCTGCCCGTTCCCCGGTCCGTTGCCCTGCCCGCTCCCCTGCCCGTAGTAATCCGCGTACTGCTGCTCGTAGGGCGGTTGATACGGCTGTTGATACGGCTGCTGCTGGTACGGCGGTTGGTACGGCTGCTGGTACGGCGGTTGCCCGGACCCGTCATAGCCGCCGCCGTGGCCGTATCCGTACCCGTGCCCCTGCTGCTCCGACCCCCAGCTCATCAGCTCACCCCCGCCGGGGTGCCGACCTCGCCCGTGCGCTTCAGCTTCTGCCAGCGGAGGCGGCCGCCGGTGAGGGCGGTGATGGAGGAGTGGATGAGGACGAGGTACATCATCTGGCGGTAGGCCAGTTGCTGGAGCGGCATCATCAGGAGATAGCGGTACTTCTCGCGGTCGAGCCGGAACGCGTAGGCGGCGCAGAGGAGTTGGACCGCGAGCACGGCCAGCCAGGCGAGGAGGGAGGCCCAGAAGTCCACGAAGATCATCGAGTAGACGGTGAACACGTCGATGAGCGGGGCGAAGACCGGCGTGACGATCTGGAAGATGACCACGAGCGGCATGCCCACCCGGCCGAACCGGCCCGAAGGACCCTTGTCCGTAAGGGACTTGCGGTGCTTCCACAGCGCCTGCATGGTGCCGTACGACCAGCGGTAGCGCTGCGACCACAGCTGCTTGAGCGAGCCGGGCGCCTCGGTCCAGGCCCGGGCGTGCTCCTGGTAGACCACGCGCCAGCCCTTGCGGTGCATGGCGATGGTGATGTCGGTGTCCTCGGCGAGCGTGTCCTCGCTCATGCCGCCGACCTCCAGTACCGCGTCGCGGCGGAACGCGCCGATCGCGCCCGGAATGGTGGGCATGCAGCGCAGCAGGTCGTACATGCGGCGGTCGAGGTTGAAGCCCATCACGTACTCGATGTGCTGCCAGGCGCCGATGACCGTGTCGCGGTTGCCGACCTTGGCATTGCCCGCGACAGCGCCGACATCCTCGTTCGCGAACGGCTGCACCAACTGCCGTACGGTGTCCGGCTCGAAGACGGTGTCGCCGTCCATCATCACGACGATGTCGTAACTGGCGTTGCGCACACCGTTGTTGAGGGCGGCGGGCTTGCCGGCATTTTCCTGGCGGATGACACGGACATTGGGTACGCCCATCGCCTCGACAAGGGCCGCCGTACCGTCCGTCGAGCCGTCGTCGACGACGATGATCTCGATCGGATGAGTGGACTGAGTAAGGGAGTTGATCGTGTTCTCGATGCACTCCTTCTCGTTGTAGGCCGGCACGATCACGCTGACGGGGCGGGTGACCTCGGGCCCCCAGCTGAACCGGCGCTTGTTGCGCTGCCGGAAGTGGCGGCGGGCGAGGATGAGCATCATCCCGAACCGGCCCATGACCGCGACGCCCACGACAGCGAGTCCGGTCGCGAGCCCCGGCATGCTCCACTCGGCGAAGGCGACCGCGTAGATGAGTGCCCTGCCCTCGTAGAGGGTGGTGCCGGTGGCCTTGCGGTGGGCGGCCTGCTCGACGGCGGCCGAACCGGCGGAGGCACGGGAACCGGGCGCGGCACCGGTACCGGGAGTCCCGGCGGCCTGCCGCTGCCCGGCCTGCGCGCCCGCGTTCGCCGACCGCTGCTTGGCCAGCGCACCGCTCACGGTCGTGAAGGTGTACCCCTTCGCCTTCATCTTCTTGATGTACTTCGGCAGCGCCAGCAGGGTCTGGTCCCGGTCGCCGCCCGCGTCGTGGAAGAGGACCGACGCGCCCTTGTTCTTCTTCGGCGTGGCCGTCTTGATGATGCTCGCGACGCCCGGCTGCTTCCAGTCGTCGCTGTCGGTGTCGATGAAGACGCTGGTGTAGCCCAGCTTGGCGATCTTCTTGTAGACCGGCCAGCTGTAGTTGTCGATGGCGTCGGTCTCCGCCGAGTACGGCGCGCGGAACAGCGTCGTCGTGATGCCCGCCGCGCCCGCGAGGGCCAACTGCGTCTGGTTCAGCTCGCGTTCGAGGCGCGAGGTGCTCTGATACGAGAGGTCGACGTGCGAGAAGGTGTGGATGCCGACCTCGTTGCCCTGCGCCACCATGTCCTTCACGGCGTCCGGGTAGCGCGAGACCATCGAGCCCACGACGAAGAACGTGCCGGGCACGTCGTTGTCCTGGAGGATCTTGAGGACCTTCTCGGTGTACTCGGGGTTCGGACCGTCGTCGAAGGTCAGCACGATCGTCTTGTCCGGTACGGACTTGGCGTCCACGGTCCCGTTGCTGGACGTGAAGATCGGTCCGGCTTCCAGGATCTTCTGCGGTACGTCGTCGTAGGCGGCGCCGTCGCGCACACGCTGGTCGCTGAAGACCTCGCCGCGCAGATAGCCGTCCAGGAGCATCACACTGGTCAGGCCCAGCAGAAGCAGCAGGGCGAGGATCACACGGGGTTTCTGCAGCGCCGCGGCCTTGCCCGCCGCCCGCTCGATGCGGGTGGGGGCGCGCCGGCGGCCGCGCGAGGGCGTCGTCGTAGTCATAAGTGTGGGTGCGTTCCGGTCAGTTGGCGCCGGTGGAGGCTGACGCGGCGGGGGTCGGGGCGGAGCCGGTGGCTGTGCCCGAGGGCGGAGTGCCGGTGGGCTTCGTGGGCGGTGTGCCGGTGGGGGCGCCGGTCGGCGCGCCGGTCGGGGCGACCCCGTCCCGGCCGCCCTGCTGCCCGTAGCCTCCGGGCGCCGAGCCGGCCCGGCCGCCGCCGAAGGGCGTGATCGAGTCGCTCAGCGAGGTGCCCCAGCCCATGAAGGCGAGGCCGAGCACGGCCACGTACCCGAGGGAGAGGACGCACAGGAGGGTGGCGAACCGGCGCACCAGTCGGGCTCTGCGCCCGGAGTTGTCAACGAAGACGGGTCCCTCTTCGGACCCGCTGCCGCGCTTGCGGCCACGTCCGCGCACAGGAGCGCGGTTTTCGACGGCGGACTCGGATTGCATTCCCCGGACATTAGGAGGCCTTTATGTGCCAAGGCCTTGATCCCTTGTGAGAGAACCATGAGAGCCCCCCTCAACCTGTCTCCTTCCTGAGAGATTCGCAGAACGTCTGCGCAGTTCAGAGGGGGCACACCTAGACCTTATGCCCTATTTTGATGTCCAACTCATCCGATTCATGCACCATTTTCCATGGGGCTGCTGTGTCATTCCTGTATTCAGGATTCCCAGCCGGGTGTGACACATTTCTATTTCGTCGACACATTCTGTTTCTGTCCTGAGACATTCCGGGACGGAAATCACGAGAGCGGGTGCATGCGCAATGAGGAGTTTCCTGAAGCCGGCCGCCGGGCTCGTCTGCCTGGTGGCACTGGCCTGTGCGGGGTGCTCCTCGGGCGGTGACGGCGCCACGGACGCGGCCCCCGCGCAGCCCTCGAAGACCGGCGGCGCGGCGGCCTCGGCCGCCGCGTCCGTCTCCCCCACGGAGTCGTCCACCACCTCGTACGCCCCCTACGTGAGTGCCACGACCGCCTCCGACAACGACGCCTCCGGAACGCCTACGACGTACAACCTGGCCTTCGTGATCGCCGACGGCAGTGCCTGCACACCGAAGTGGAACGGGACGACCGCCCTCGCCGACTCGGCCACCAAGTCCCGGATTTCGGCGCTCAAGAAGTCCGGCGCGAGCGTGCGTGTCTCCTTCGGCGGGGCGTCCGGCAAGGAGCTCGCCTCGACGTGCGACAGTGCCTCCGCGCTCGCCGCGGCCTACGGCAAGGCACTGGACGCGGCCGGCTCGACTCAGGCGGACTTCGACATCGAGGGCGACGAACTGGCCGACTCGGCCTCGGTCGCGCTGCGTTCGGAGGCGATCGCGCTGCTGCAGAAGGAGCGAAGCGACCTGAAGGTCACCTTCACGCTGCCGGTCATGCCGTCCGGCCTCGACTCCGAGAGCCTCGCGCTCCTGGAGTCCGCCAACGACCACTCCGTGCAGGTCTCCACCGTCAACATCATGACGATGAACTACGGCGAGTCGTACGACGGAGACATGGGCACCTACGCCCTGACCTCGGCCAAGGCCGCCCACACCCAACTGAAGAAGGTCTTCGGGCTCTCCGACGCGAGCGCCTGGCAGGGCATGGCCCTCACCTCGATGATCGGCGTGAACGACGTCGCGGGCGAGACGTTCACGCTCGCCGATGCCGCCCAGGTCCGCACGTTCGCGGAGGAGAAGAAGGTCGCCTGGGTGTCGATGTGGTCCTCCTTCCGCGACCAGCAGTGCGAGGACGACGACTCCGCCTCCGACGACGCGGCGACCAACTGCAGCGGGGTGAAGCAGAGTTCGGGAGCGTTCGCGGAAGCCTTCTCGGGCTGACGGCGACGGTGGCGCCGATGGCCGACGGCCGATGGGCCAATCACCGGCGGCGGTACACCAGACGCCCGCCAAGAACCGTAGCCACGCACGTCGCCGCCCCGCGCCGCACGAGCGCCTCCTCGTCCGGCACGTCGAACACGGCGAACGTCGCGTCCATGCCCTTCGACGGGAGCGGCGACAGGGCCGCCTCCGCCAGGGTGCGCCCGGCCAGCGGGTCGAGCGACGGCGGACCCGCGGGCCGCTCGAACCGCTCCTCCTGGCTGAGCCCCACCCGCAGCACCGCGTCCGAGACGGCACGCCGCCGCAGCGCCCCGGCGACGGCGACCGTGCCGTGCGCCAGCATCCGCTGCACACCGCGCCGCGCGCTCGCACCCCACCGGGCGTCCGTCATCGGGAAGGCCGTCGCGAGCGCGGCGAAGGCGTCACCGGTGACGGGCTCAAGGCCCAGCTCATCGGCCTCGCGAGGGTCCGGATGGTAGACCTGCTCCAGCAGTTCGGGCCCGTACGGATTGCACAGCCCCGGTGTCAGCAGCCCCGGCCACCGCCGGATCCGGGCCGTCGGATGCGCGGCGACCAGCTCCTCGTACGGTCCCAGAGCCGCGAGCTCCCGCCCGTCGACGAGCAGGGCGCCACCGGGCACGGGAGGCCGCCGGTCCCCGGTGATCACGAGATCGGCGGCGTGAATCGTCAGCATGGCGACGCTAGTTGGAGGCGAGCAGCTTCAGCTCGGGGTGGGCGGTGCCACCCTCGATCGCGGTGGACGAGATGTGCGACATGACCCGCTCGTCGACCGGGTCGTTCGCCGGGTCGTCGTGCACGACGATGTGCTCGTACGTCGTCGTCCGCTGGGCCGGCACGCGGCCCGCCTTGCGGATCAGGTCGATGATCTCCATGCGGTTGGAGCGGTGCTTGGCTCCGGCGGAGGAGACGACATTCTCCTCCAGCATGATCGACCCGAGGTCGTCGGCGCCGTAGTGCAAGGACAGCTGCCCGACCTCCTTGCCCGTCGTCAGCCACGAGCCCTGGATGTGGTTGATGTTGTCCATGAACAGCCGGGCGATGGCGATCATCCGCAGGTACTCGAAGAGCGTGGCCTGCGTACGGCCCTTGAGGTGGTTGTTCTCGGGCTGGTACGTGTACGGGATGAAGGCGCGGAAGCCGCCGGTCCGGTCTTGTACGTCGCGGATCATCCGCAGGTGCTCGATGCGCTCGGCGTTGGTCTCGCCGGTGCCCATGAGCATGGTGGAGGTGGACTCCACGCCCAGGTTGTGGGCGGCCTCCATGATCTCCAGCCAGCGCTCGCCGGACTCCTTGAGGGGAGCGATCGCCTTGCGCGGCCGCTCGGGGAGAAGCTCGGCGCCGGCGCCGGCGAAGGAGTCGAGCCCGGCGGCGTGGATCCGCTGGATCGCCTCCTCGGCACTCACCTTGGAGATGCGGGCCATGTGCTCGACCTCGGACGCGCCGAGGGAGTGGATGACCAGCTGCGGGTACGCGGCCTTGATCGCGGCGAAGTGCTTCTCGTAGTACTCGACGCCGTAGTCCGGGTGGTGCCCGCCCTGGAACATGATCTGCGTGCCGCCGAGCTCGACGGTCTCCGCGCAGCGGCGCAGGATGTCGTCGAGGTCGCGCGTCCAGCCCTTGGCGGTGTCCTTGGGGGCCGCGTAGAAGGCGCAGAACTTGCACGCCGTGACGCACACGTTGGTGTAGTTGATGTTGCGCTCGATGATGTACGTCGCGATGTGCTCGGTACCGGCGTACCTGCGGCGGCGTACGGCGTCGGCGGCGGCGCCCAGCGCGTGCAGCGGGGCGTCGCGGTAGAGGTCGAGCGCCTCTTCCGGGGTGATCCGCCCACCCGCGGCGGCACGGTCGAGGACGGACTGAAGGTCGGCCTTCTCGGTCACCGGGAGCGTCCCTTTCGTCATTTTCGCGAGGGTGTGGACGGACCCGGCCAGCCTACGCCAGCCACTCCCACCGCCCGACGTCAGGCCGTGCACGACCCGGTCAGGAACCCGACGTCAGGCCGCATACGCCCCGATCAGGAGCCCCACGTACGCCCCCGCGACCAGGAACGGCCCGAACGGCATCGACGTCTTGCGCCCCGCACGCCGCACGACGACGAGCCCCATCCCGTACAGCCCCCCGAGCAGGAACCCCGCGAAGGTCCCCAGGAACAGCACGCTCCACCCGTACCAGCCCAGCACCGCCCCGAGCCCCAGCGCGAGCTTCACGTCTCCGAAGCCCATGCCGTTGGGGTTGATGAGGAAGAGCACGAAGTACGCGGCGCCGAGCGCGAGCGCACCGTAGAGCGCTGCCGGCCAGTCGCCCGCGTGTTCGGGTATGAACGTCACGACGCCGAGGAGCGCGAGTGCCGCCCCGGCCAGCGGGAGCGTCAGCACGTCGGGCAGTCGCTGCACCCGGAAGTCCACGACGGCGAGGAGTACGCCGAGGGGTGCGAGCAGCAGCCAGACGCCCAGCTCGGGCCGGGTGCCGGTGGCGAGGGCGAGACCGGCGCACAGGAGGGCGGTGGCTGTGGCGGTAGTTGCGCAGAGCAGGGTCAGCAGCAGGAAGGTGTGGTTCAGTGCGGTGAGGTGGGTCAGCCAGCCGATGACGGCGGGCCCGG
>NZ_JBEXDZ010000209.1:0-14795 GCF_040606085.1 Streptomyces sp. NPDC005485
GGTTACATTCCGAACCCGGAAGCTAAGCCTCACAGCGCCGATGGTACTGCAGGGGGGACCCTGTGGGAGAGTAGGACGCCGCCGAACTCCTTTTAGAGCTCCGGTTCTTGGGCATGCAGCCCAGGGACCGGAGCTTTTTTGTTTTCCGGGCCGTTTGCCAGACAGCGCATCCACCCCTCAGTACCTCGGTGTGAACGCTGAGGGTAAGGTCAGGGGGCATCGTTGGCTCGTTTCCCACAGGAGGCCCCCGGGTGGAGGTCCAGGAGACCCGCGTCCAGACAGACCGGGTCCTCACCATCCCGAACATCCTCAGCATGGCGCGCCTGGTCGGCGTACCCGTCTTCCTGTGGCTGATCCTCAGGCCCGAGTTCGGCGGTCCCAAGAGCGATACTTGGGCGCTGCTCGTGCTCATGCTGAGCGGCATCAGTGACTACCTCGACGGAAAGCTCGCGCGACGCTGGAATCAGATCAGCAGCCTCGGCCGGCTGCTCGATCCCGCAGCTGACCGGCTCTACATTCTGTCCACTCTCGTAGGCCTCACCTGGCGTGAGATTCTTCCGCTTTGGCTGACCGGCCTGCTCCTGGCGAGAGAGCTGGTCCTGCTGGTGATGGTGGGCATCCTCAGGCGCCACGGCTATCCGCCGCCACAGGTGAACTTCCTCGGGAAGGCAGCCACCTTCAACTTGATGTACGCCTTCCCGTTGCTGCTGCTCAGCGACGGAAGCGGGTGGATCGCGTCAGTGGGTGCTATTTTCGGATGGGCGTTCGCTGGGTGGGGTACAACGCTGTACTGGTGGGCAGGGATCCTCTACGTGGTTCAGGTCCGCCGCCTGGTCAGGGCGGACACCACGGCCGATTGAGCTCGCCGATTGCGCGGCTGTAATGGCTCGATGGCCCGCTGACGAAAATTGCGGGACAATCAGGACGGGTGAGGTCGGCTGACCGTCGTCTCTTCAAGGAGGACGCTTCCGACATGAAGGCCGTTGTGATGGCCGGAGGCGAAGGCACACGCCTTCGCCCCATGACCTCAAGCATGCCCAAGCCGCTCCTACCCGTGGCCAACCGCCCGATCATGGAGCATGTGCTACGGCTGCTCAAAAGGCATGGGCTCAACGAGACCGTCGTTACTGTCCAGTTCCTGGCCTCCCTGGTCAAGAACTACTTCGGTGACGGCGAGGAGCTCGGTATGGAGCTCACCTATGCCAATGAGGAGAAGCCACTCGGTACTGCAGGGAGCGTGAAGAACGCAGAGGAAGCACTGAAAGACGACACCTTCCTCGTGATCTCCGGTGATGCGCTGACCGACTTCGATCTCACCGATCTCATCAATTTCCACAAGGAAAAGGGTGCGCTTGTCACTGTCTGTCTGACACGCGTGCCGAATCCACTGGAATTCGGGATCACCATCGTCGACGAGGAAGGCAAGGTCGAGCGCTTCCTCGAGAAGCCGACCTGGGGCCAGGTCTTCTCGGACACGGTGAATACCGGCATCTATGTCATGGAGCCGGAGGTCTTCAACTACGTCGAAGCCGATGTGCCCGTCGACTGGTCCGGTGACGTCTTCCCCCAGTTGATGAAGGAAGGCAAGCCGGTCTACGGCTATGTCGCCGAAGGATATTGGGAGGACGTCGGCACCCACGAGAGCTATGTGAAGGCACAGGCCGACGTCCTGGAGGGCAAGGTCGACGTCGAACTCGACGGCTTCGAGATCTCCCCGGGCGTGTGGGTCGCAGAAGGTGCGGAGGTGCACCCCGACGCCGTACTGCGCGGGCCGCTCTACATCGGTGACTACGCCAAGGTCGAAGCGGACGTCGAAATCCGCGAGCACACCATCGTGGGCTCCAACGTCGTCGTCAAGAGCGGGGCCTTTCTGCACAAGGCCGTTGTGCACGACAACGTGTACATCGGCCAGCACAGCAATCTCCGCGGCTGCGTCGTCGGGAAGAACACCGACATCATGCGGGCCGCGAGGATCGAGGACGGTGCTGTCATCGGCGATGAGTGCCTCGTCGGTGAAGAATCGATCATTCAGGGGAACGTGCGGGTCTATCCGTTCAAGACCATCGAGGCCGGCGCCTTCGTCAACACCTCGGTGATCTGGGAGTCGCGGGGCCAGGCGCATCTCTTCGGCGCCCGCGGTGTCTCCGGGATCCTGAATGTGGAGATCACTCCGGAGCTCGCGGTGCGGCTTGCCGGCGCGTATGCGACGACGCTGAAGAAGGGCTCCACCGTCACGACGGCCCGCGACCACTCCCGGGGTGCGCGTGCGCTGAAGCGGGCGGTCATTTCGGCGCTGCAGGCCAGCGCCATCGACGTACGGGATCTGGAGAACGTGCCCTTGCCGGTGGCGCGGCAGCAGACGGCTCGGGGCAGTGCCGGCGGGATCATGATCCGGACCACGCCAGGGGTGCCGGACTCCGTCGACATCATGTTCTTCGACAGCCAGGGGGCGGATCTGTCGCAAGGGAGCCAGCGGAAGCTGGACCGGGTGTTCGCGCGACAGGAGTACCGGCGGGCGTTCCCCGGCGAGATCGGCGATCTGCACTTCCCGGCCAGTGTCTTCGACTCGTACACGGGATCGCTGTTGAGGAACATCGACAGCACCGGGATTTCGGAGTCCGGACTGAAGGTCGTCGTGGATGCCTCGAACGGCAGCGCCGGGCTTGTGCTGCCCAGCCTGCTGGGCAAGCTCGGGGTCGACTCGTTGACCATCAATCCCGGGCTGGACGAGTCCAGGCCGACGGAGACGGCGGACGCGCGCCGTTCGGGGCTGGTGCGGCTCGGCGAGATCGTGGCGTCCGCGCGGGCTGCCTTCGGGGTGCGCTTCGACCCGGTGGGCGAGCGGCTCTCGCTCGTGGACGAGAAGGGCCGGATCGTCGAGGACGACCGGGCGCTGCTCGTCATGCTCGACCTGGTGGCCGCGGAGCGGCGCAGCGGGCGGGTGGCGCTGCCGGTGACCACCACGCGGATCGCCGAGCAGGTGGCGGCGTACCACGGGACGCAGGTCGAGTGGACAACCACGTCCCCCGACGACCTGACGCGGGTCGGGAGCGACGACTCCACCATCTTCGGCGGCGACGGCCGGGGCGGGTTCATCATCCCGGAGTTCAGCAGCGTCTTCGACGGTACGGCCGCGTTCGTACGACTCATCGGGCTGGTGGCGCGGACGCAGCTCACGCTCAGCCAGATCGATGCGCGGATCCCGCGGGCCCACGTCCTCAAGCGCGATCTCGCGACTCCCTGGGCGGTCAAGGGACTTGTGATGCGCCGGGTCGTGGAGGAGGCCGGGGAGCGGTTCGTGGACACCACCGACGGCGTGCGGGTCGTGGAGACCGACGGGCGCTGGGTGATGGTGCTTCCCGATCCGGCCGAGGCGGTCACCCATCTGTGGGCCGAAGGACCCGACGACGCATCCGCGCAAGCGCTGCTCGACGAGTGGTCGTCCGTGGTGGACAGCGCCGGGCGCTGAGCACGCGCGCGTGCCGGACAAGTGCCCCCAAGGGGGCCTGTCCGGCACGCCGGTGGGGCCATTCGGAGGTAGCGCCCGCGACGTGCGACGATGTGCGGCATGCCGCAGCAGCCCCCCGTTCGGAGCACCCCCGCGCGCCCCGCGCGCCCGGATGCCTCCATGTCGCTGCTCACCAACGTCATGGACCACAGCCTTGACGACGGATACGCCGAAGCAGCGGCCCGGAAGCAGGCCGAAGGCGCCGGGGGCATGCCCAAGACGGTACGGGCGAAGCTCGGTCTGGCCGTCGGTCTCGTACTGGCGGCTCTCGTGGTGACCGTGGGAGCGGCGAACGCGCGGATAGCGGCCCCTGTGGTCGCCAAGGAGCGCGAGGAGCTCATCGACCGCATCGAGCGGGAGACGGACGCGGCGGACAAGCTCGAGAGCAGTGTCGACACCCTGCGCGACGACGTGAGCGCGCGCCAGCGCGAGGCGTTGAAGAAGGACGGCGGGGGCCAGACCGATGTGGTGGACATCCTGTCGGGTGCCACGGAGGTGCACGGCCCCGGCGTAAAGCTTGTCGTGAACGACGCCAAGGAAGCCAGCACCGGCGGTGACGGCGATCCGCGTGAGACCTCCGGGTTCTCCGACACCGGACGGGTCCGCGACCGCGACATGCAGCGCGTCGTCAACGGGCTCTGGGAATCGGGCGCCGAGGCCGTCGCGATCAACGGGCAGCGGCTGACGGCACTGTCGGCGATCCGGGCCGCGGGCGACGCCATACTGGTCGACAACAAGCCACTGGTGCCGCCGTACACCGTGCTCGCGGTGGGGGACGGCAAACGGCTGAGCACGAAGTTCCAGAACAGCGCCGACGGACAGTATCTGCATGCGCTGCAGGAGAACTACGGCATCCGGACCAGCATCTCCGTGGAGAGTGACGTCCGGCTGCCCGCCGCACCGAGTGTGATCGTACGTACAGCACAGCCGAGCACAGAGAAGGGCACATCGTGATCGCCGTACTGGGCCTCGTCGTGGGAGTCGTGGCTGGACTGTTGGTCCGGCCCGAGGTTCCGGCGGTCGTCGAGCCTTACCTTCCGATCGCCGTCGTGGCGGCGCTCGACGCCGTGTTCGGTGGCCTGCGTGCCATGCTCGACGGCATCTTCGACGACAAGGTCTTCGTGGTGTCGTTCCTGTCGAACGTGGTCGTGGCCGCGTTGATCGTCTTCCTGGGCGACAAGTTGGGTGTCGGCGCCCAGCTGTCCACGGGTGTCGTGGTGGTCCTCGGTATCCGGATCTTCTCCAACGCCGCGGCGATCCGTCGGCACGTCTTCCGGGCGTGAGGCCGATGAGCAACGACGACGAGACCCCGAAGAACCGGCTGCGCGAGGAACTGCCCGAGGAGGTCCCGGCCCCCGAGGTCGCGCAGGCCGAGCGGGACGAGAAGGCCCCGGAGCCGTCGCTGACCGGCCGTCAGCGGCTCGTGCAGGGGATCTGGCCGCCACGCATGAGCCGCGCCCAACTCATCGTCGCGGTGCTGCTGTTCGGCCTCGGCTTCGGTCTGGCCATCCAGGTCGCGTCCAACAGCGACAGTGGAAGCGCCCTGCGTGGAGCACGTCAGGAAGATCTCGTACGCATTCTCGATGAACTCGACAACCGTACGCAGCGTCTTGAGGACGAGAAGCAGGGTCTGGAGGACCAGCGCACCGAGCTGGAGACCAGCTCGGACCAGGCCGAGGAGGCTCGCAAGCAGACGGTCGAGAAGGAGAAGCAACTCGGCATTCTGGCGGGCACGGTGGCGGCGCAGGGGCCCGGCATCACGTTGACGATCAACGACACGAAGGGAACGGTCGAAGCGGACATGCTGCTCGACGCGATCCAGGAGCTGCGCGCGGCCGGTGCGGAGGCGATCCAGGTGAACGGCGTACGCGTCGTCGCCGGCACCTATCTGACGGACGCCGACAAGGCAGTCAAGGTCGACGGGAACAAGATCACCCAGCCCTATCGTTTCAAGGTCATCGGCAAACCGCAGGATCTCGAACCGGCGCTGAACATCCCCGGAGGTGTGGTGCAGACGCTGGAGAAGGAGCAGGCCACCGTCACGGTGGACCGCTCGACGAAGATCGTCGTGGACGCCTTGCGACCGGCGAAGCGGCCTGACTACGCTCGGTCGTCCTCCCGGTGAACCGGCGGTGCATGGGGGTTGTCGGGCCCGGGCATGAGGTTGCGGGGGGTCGGCGCACCGAATGGGTGGTGCGTGGTGGAAACTGTCTGGTGGACACGGACGTTGTGAAGATGTCCGGGTCGACCGGCGGTGAGTGCAGTCAGGGTTCGTCCTGCCCCACGGGCGGGTCTGTTTCGGTCAAGGGGAATCGCCCGTGAAGTTGTTTGCGAAGTTGTTCGGCAAGAGCGCGCGAGAGGGCAATGACAACGCGTCCGCCCGTCATCGCGCACCGCGCCCCGGTGAAGAGGGCCAGAGCGGTGAGCGTCCGCTGTTCCGGGACCAGGTATCCGGCCCGGGTGGTGACATTTCCGGTGGTCAGGGCGCGCCGTCTGTTGACCCTGCCCAGTCCGGCCGCATAGGTTTCGGGGAACCGTCAACCTCAAGTACGGGTGGAGGGTTTGCCTCCGATCCGTATGCGTCCCATGCCCCTGGAGGGCAGCCGCGGCAGGAGGATCCGTCCATGTCGGCCCTGGTGTGTACGAGGTGCGGGAACCGCAACGCGGAGAACAGCCGGTTCTGCTCCAACTGTGGTGCGCCGCTGCGGCCCGGAGTGGCCGCCGAGCGTCCGTCCGAGACGACGTCCACGATCTCCATCTCCGGTCTTGAGGCCTACGACGCCGAGGTGACGGGGCAGACGGCGTCGCCGGCGCTCTCTCCGGAGGCGCAGGCGGCCGTAGACGCGCTGCCGCTCGGCTCGGCGCTGCTGGTGGTGCGTCGCGGTCCGAACTCGGGCAGCCGCTTCCTGCTGGACGGCGAGCTGACCACGGCGGGGCGTCATCCGCAGAGCGACATCTTCCTGGACGACGTGACGGTGTCGCGTCGCCATGTGGAGTTCCGTCGCGGTCCGGACGGGGCGTTCACGGTGGCCGACGTAGGCAGCCTCAACGGTACGTACGTCAACCGGGAGCGGATCGACTCGGTCGCGCTGTCCAACGGCGACGAGGTGCAGATCGGCAAGTACCGGCTGGTCTTCTACGCGAGCCAGCGGGGCATCTGACCGTCCTCCGGACCCGGTCCGGAGGGATCCCCAGGAAGGTCCATGCTTCAAACACCGAGCGGCGGTGCGGGTAGCGGCACCGCCGCCGCGGACAGTGGGCTGATGAGCATCGGCACGGTGCTCAATGCGCTGCGCGACGAGTTCCCCGAAGTCACCATCTCCAAGATCCGCTTCCTGGAGTCGGAGGGGCTCATCGAGCCGCAGCGAACCCCTTCGGGGTATCGCAAGTTCAGTGCCGCCGACGTCGAGCGGCTGGGCCACGTCCTGAGGATGCAGCGGGATCACTATCTGCCGCTGAAGGTGATCCGCGAGCATCTCGACGCCCTGGAACGCGGTGAGCAGGTGCGCCTGCCGTCCCTGGGGCGCCAGCGCGACTCCGGCGACGCGGAGCCCGCTGTCGACCTCTTCGGTGAGGCCGAGACGCCCACCGTCGCGCGGGTGGGGCGGGCCGAGCTGCTCGCCGCCGCCGAGATCGAGGAGCAGCAGCTCGAGGAGTGGGAGTCGTACGGGCTCGTCGCACCGCTGCCGGACGGGGCCTACGACGCCGAGGCGGTGACGGTCGCCTCGCTCGTCGTCGAGTTGGGGCGGTTCGGGATCGAGCCGAGGCATCTGCGGGTCATGAAGGCGGCGGCCGACCGCGAGGCGGGCCTTGTCGACCAGGTGGTGGCCCCACTGCGGCGCCACCGCAATCCGCAGACCAGGGCGCACGCGGAGGCCCGGACGAAGGAACTGGCGGGCCTCGCGGTGAAGCTGCACGCCGCGCTGGTGCAGACCGCGCTCGGCGTACGGCTGCCCTGAACCGGAGTGCCGGCCGACGGCCGGATCGTCCACCCGTTCTGTGCCCGACTACCCAAACATCCCGGGCACGGCCTAGGGTTGCTGTGTGAACGAGCTCGATGTCGTAGGTGTCCGGGTCGAAATGCCCTCCAACCAACCGATCGTGCTCCTGCGTGAAGTGGGAGGCGACCGCTACCTCCCCATCTGGATCGGGCCGGGGGAGGCGACGGCGATCGCCTTCGCACAGCAGGGCATGGCCCCCGCGCGACCGCTGACCCACGACCTGTTCAAGGACGTGCTGGAAGCCGTCGGTCAGGAACTCACGGAAGTACGCATCACCGATCTGCGTGAGGGCGTCTTCTACGCGGAGCTGGTGTTCGCGAGCGGGGTGGAAGTGAGCGCCCGGCCGTCCGACGCCATAGCGTTGGCGCTGCGCACCGGCACGCCGATCTACGGCAGTGACGGAGTGCTCGATGACGCCGGCATCGCGATCCCGGACGAGCAGGAGGACGAAGTGGAGAAGTTCCGCGAGTTCCTCGACCAGATCTCGCCCGAGGACTTCGGGACCAACAGCCAGTGAGGCCGCCGGGCGACAGGCGGCCGGATTGGCAATTGCCTGCGGCCAGTGTGGCGTGCTGCCGTCCGTCGTCAGAGCATTCGGCTAGCCTTTCCCCGCGGTGGAGCACGGGAAACCACTCCTAGGGTGATTATCACTCGGCGTGCCGAGTGTGGCGATCGTTGACGCGCCCCTGGTGACTGCCTACCGTCGAGAGGGCAGGTCAAGGACGGAGGTCGGCGTGAGAAGCAGCGGCGACGGTACGGCTGGGGGTGCCCCCGGACGCAGTCTGGGGGAGAGCGGCCCGTACCCGCTTCACGGCAGCGCGGCCGGTCATGTTCCGCAGCGGCCGACGGCAGTGTCCGGCGAGGGAGGGGCCGTTTCCGAGGAGATCGGGTACCGCGGTCCCACGGCGTGTGCTGCCGCGGGCATCACCTATCGGCAGCTGGACTACTGGGCCAGAACAGGTCTCGTCGAGCCCAGCGTGCGGCCCGCCTACGGGTCGGGGACGCAGCGTCTGTACAGCTTCCGGGACGTCGTCGTCCTGAAGATCGTGAAGCGCTTTCTCGACACCGGGGTTTCGCTGCAGAACATCCGCACGACCGTCCAGCACCTCAGGGAGCGCGGCTTCCGGGATCTGGAGCGGATGACGCTGATGAGCGACGGCGCGACCGTCTACGAGTGCACCTCGCCGGACGAGGTCCACGCGCTGCTCCAGGGCGGCCAGGGCATCTTCGGGATCGCCGTGGGCGTGGTGTGGCGGGACGTGGAGAGCGCACTCTCACAGCTGCACGGGGAGCGTGTGGACACCGGCGAGACGCTGGTCGGGCCCAATCCGGCGGACGAACTGGCGCGGCGCCGCAATCGCGCGGTCTGATACGTCTGACAGCCGGCATCGGCAGGGAACGGGATCAGCGGAGTGTCCTGACGTCCGGGATCAGCAGGTTGTGCGGGATGATGCCCCGGCGTGCCGGGGCATTGTCAGTGGCGTAGGGCAGCATCGGAGATGTGAGAACCACGCCCACGATCCTGCATCTCGACATGGATGCCTTCTTCGCCTCGGCAGAGCAGGCAGCCAAGCCGAGCCTGCGCGGGAAAGCGGTTGTGGTGGGCGGGCTCGGGCCGCGCGGTGTGGTCGCCACCTGCTCGTACGAGGCACGGGTTTTCGGGGTGCATTCGGCGATGCCCATGGCGCAGGCACGCAGGCTCGCGCCGAACGCCGCGTACCTGGTGCCGCGCTTCGGGCTCTATCGCGAGGTCAGCGAGCAGGTGATGGGGCTGCTGGGGGCGCTGTCGCCGCTGGTGGAGCCGCTCAGCCTGGACGAGGCGTTCGTGGACCTGGAGGCCGGGGGGACGGCCTGGGACGAGCGGTCGGCGCGTTTGACCGGGGCGAAGCTGCGCGCGGACATCCGGGCTGTGACGGGGCTGACGGGATCGGTGGGACTGGCCGCCTCGAAGATGCTTGCGAAGATCGCCTCGGAACAGGCGAAGCCCGACGGGCTCGTCGTGATAGAGCCGGGCACCGAGCGGGCGCTGCTGGGGCCGATGTCGGTGCGCACCCTGCCGGGCGTCGGTCCGGCGACCGGGGACCATCTGCGGCGGGCCGGGATCGGCACGGTCGAGGAGATCGCCGAAGCGGGCGAGGACGAGCTCGTACGGCTGCTGGGCAAGGCTCACGGGCACGCGCTGTACGCCATGGCGCTGGCGCACGACGAGCGCCCCGTGGTGGCCGAGCGGGAGACGAAGTCGGTCTCGGTCGAGGACACGTACGACGTGGACATCCACGACCGGGTCCGGGTCGGCCTGGAGGTGCAGCGGCTCGCCGACCGATGTGTGCAGCGGCTGCGCGGCGCGGGCCTGTCGGGGCGGACGATCGTCCTGAAGGTGCGGCGGTACGACTTCTCGACGCTGACCCGCTCGGAGACGCTGCGCGGGCCCACGGACGACACGGCGGTGGTCCGGGAGGCGGCTGCGCGGCTGCTGGAGGCCGTGGACACCACGGGCGGTGTGCGGTTGCTGGGCGTCGGGGTGTCGGGGCTTGCCGACTACACGCAGGAGGACCTCTTCGCGCAGGCGCAGGCCGCAGCGGGGGAGCGGGCGGCGCAGGAGCATCCCGAGGAGGAGCCAGCGGAGGAGGCCGCGGTGGAGCAGGTGCCGGTCGCCGAGCGGCGCTGGCCCGCGGGGCACGACGTACGGCATGCCGGGTACGGGCACGGCTGGGTGCAGGGCAGCGGGCTCGGGCGGGTCACGGTGCGGTTCGAGACGCCGTACTCCGAGCCCGGGCGCGTGCGGACGTTCCGGACCGACGACCCGGATCTGGAGCCGGCGGACCCGCTGCCGTTGGTGGCGCGAAGACCCGAGGAGCCCGGGCCCGCGACTGCGGAGGCGGGATCTCAGGTCTCTTCGGTGCCCGCGAGCCGGCCGAAGTCGAGGTCCGGTGGAAACGGGGGCGGGGAGGCCACGTCGAGTCCGTAGTGGTGGTAGAGCTGGATCTCCTGCTCCGGTGAGAGATGGCGGCCGACGCCGAAGTCGGGAGCGTCCTTGATCAGGGCTCGCTCGAAGGGGACCCGGAGGGTGCCCTCGACGAGCTCGCTGGGCTCCAGGGGCACGAAGGCGTCCCTGCTGAACAGGCCGGTGCGTATGGCCGCCCACTCAGGAACGCCGGTCGCGTCGTCGAGGTAGACCTCGTCGATGGTGCCGATCCTGGTGCCGTTGCGGTCGAGTGCCTTGCGGCCGATCAGGTTGCGCGGATCGATGTCGGTCTGCACGGGCCCTCCACTTGGTCGCAAGTCATCCGTAAGCACTACAAAAGAGCACATTGGGCGAGGTGGCCACTCGAAGGCTCGTGCGTTGTCCCCGCTGGTAGGCTGGCACCGGCTGCTGACCCCGTGCGGGAGAGTCTCCAGACATCATCGGAGACGCCGAAGGAGCAAATCCTCCCCGGAATCTCTCAGGCCCACGTACCGCACGGACGAGGTCACTCTGGAAAGCAGAGCGGGTGTCAACGGCTCCCGCTCTCACCGACGGTGAAAGCCGGAGCGTCGAGCACAGTGGACGGTCCGGTGAAGCTCTCAGGTTGAGATGACAGAGGGGGAGGCCGTCGGGGTACCCGTGCCGTGGTGCCCCTCGAAGGTCGTATCGACCAGGAGGCCTCCGTAATGACCGCCAGTCGCATTCCGCTCTCCGAGCTCGAACAGGGCATCCCCTTCGAGCAGCGCCACATCGGCCCCGACCACGAGGCCCGGGCCAAGATGCTCGCGCAGGTGGGATACGGCTCGCTCGACGAGCTGACGGCCACCGCGGTACCGGACGTCATCCAGAACGCCGACGCGCTCGGCCTTCCCGGTGCCCGCACCGAGGCCGAGGTCCTCGCCGAGCTGCGCTCCCTCGCCGACCGCAACCAGGTCCTCGGTTCGATGATCGGCCTCGGGTACTACGGCACCTTCACGCCTCCGGTGATCCTGCGCAACGTGATGGAGAATCCGGCCTGGTACACCGCGTACACGCCGTACCAGCCGGAGATCTCGCAGGGCCGCCTGGAGGCGCTGCTGAACTTCCAGACCGTCGTCGCCGAGCTGACCGGACTGCCGACGTCGGGCGCCTCGCTGCTCGACGAGGGCACCGCTGCCGCCGAGGCCGTGGCCCTGTCGCGACGGATGGGCAAGAACAAGAAGGGCCTCTTCCTCGTCGACGCGGACACCCTGCCGCAGACCGTCGCCGTGATCCAGACGCGCGCCGAGCCCACCGGTGTCGAGGTCGTCGTCGCCGACCTGAGCGGCGGCATCCCCGCCGAGCTGGCCGAGCGCGACATCAACGGCGTGCTGCTCCAGTACCCGGGCGCCTCCGGTGCCGTACGTGACATCAAGCCGGTCATCGACCAGGCGCACGAGCTCGGCGCGGTCGTCACCGTCGCGGCCGACCTGCTCGCCCTCACGCTGCTCACCTCGCCCGGTGAGCTGGACGCCGACATCGCCGTCGGCACGACGCAGCGCTTCGGTGTCCCGATGGGCTTCGGCGGCCCGCACGCCGGTTACATGGCGGTGCGCGAGAAGTTCGCGCGCAGCCTGCCCGGGCGGCTCGTGGGTGTCTCCGTCGACGCCGACGGCCACAAGGCGTACCGGCTCGCCCTGCAGACGCGGGAGCAGCACATCCGCCGGGAGAAGGCCACCAGCAACATCTGTACGGCTCAGGTGCTGCTCGCCGTGATGGCCGGCATGTACGCCGTCTACCACGGGCCGCAGGGGCTCAGGGCGATCGCCCGGCGCACCCACCGCTACGCCACGATCCTCGCCGGGGGTCTGAAGGCGGGCGGCGTCGAGGTCGTGCACGGCTCCTACTTCGACACGCTGACCGTGCGGGTGCCGGGCCGCGCCGCCGAGGTCGCCGCCGCCGCGCGCGACAACGGTGTGAACCTCCACCTCGTCGACGCCGACCAGGTCTCGATGTCCTGCGACGAGACCACCACGCGGGCCCAGCTGGACGCCGTCTGGAGCGCGTTCGGCGTCGAGGGCGACATCGAGGCCCTGGACGCTGCGACCGAGGACACGCTGCCGGCCGACCGGCTGCGCACCGACGAGTACCTCACTCACCCGGTGTTCCACCAGTACCGCTCCGAGACGGCGATGCTGCGCTACCTGCGCAAGCTGTCCGACCGCGACTACGCGCTGGACCGCGGCATGATCCCGCTGGGCTCCTGCACCATGAAGCTCAACGCGACCACCGAGATGGAGCCGGTCACCTGGCCCGAGTTCGGCCAGCTGCACCCCTTCGCGCCGGCCGAGCAGGCGCAGGGCTACCTCACGCTCATCCACGAGCTGGAGGATCAGCTCGCCGAGGTCACGGGCTACGACAAGGTCTCGCTCCAGCCGAACGCGGGCTCGCAGGGCGAGCTGGCCGGGCTGCTCGCCGTGCGCGGCTATCACCGCGCCAACGGTGACGAGCAGCGCACCGTCTGCCTCATCCCGTCCTCCGCGCACGGCACCAACGCCGCGAGCGCCGTGATGGCCGGCATGAAGGTCGTCGTCGTGAAGACCGCCGAGGACGGCGAGATCGACGTCGAGGACCTGCGCGCCAAGATCGAGCAGTACCGCGACGAGCTGTCGGTGCTGATGATCACGTATCCCTCGACGCACGGAGTGTTCGAGGAGCACGTCGCCGACATCTGCGCCCAGGTGCATGAGGCCGGCGGCCAGGTGTACGTCGACGGGGCCAACCTCAACGCCCTGGTGGGCCTTGCCAAGCCGGGTCACTTCGGCGGCGACGTCTCGCACCTGAACCTGCACAAGACGTTCTGCATCCCGCACGGCGGCGGCGGCCCGGGCGTCGGCCCGGTCGGTGTGCGCGCGCACCTGGCGCCGTATCTGCCGAACCACCCGCTGCAGCCCGCCGCCGGTCCGGAGACGGGCGTCGGCCCGATCTCGGCCGCGCCCTGGGGCTCCGCGGGCATCCTGCCGATCTCCTGGGCGTACGTCCGGCTGATGGGCGGCGAAGGTCTCAAGCGCGCCACGCAGGTGGCCGTGCTGTCCGCGAACTACATCGCCAAGCGCCTGGAGCCGCACTACCCGGTGCTGTACACCGGCCCCGGCGGGCTCGTCGCCCACGAGTGCATCATCGACCTGCGCCCGCTGAGCAAGTCGACCGGTGTCAGCGTCGACGACATCGCCAAGCGCCTGATCGACTACGGCTTCCACGCGCCGACGATGTCCTTCCCGGTGGCCGGCACGCTGATGATCGAGCCCACCGAGTCCGAGGACCTGATCGAGCTGGACCGTTTCTGCGAGGCGATGATCGCGATTCGCGGGGAGGTCGAGAAGGTCGGCTCCGGTGAATGGCCCGCGGACGACAACCCGCTGCGCAACGCGCCGCACACCGCTGCCGCGCTCGGCGGGGAGTGGGAGCACGCGTACACCCGCGAGGAGGCCGTCTTCCCGGCCGGTGTCTCGGCCGCGGACAAGTACTGGCCGCCGGTGCGCCGCATCGACCAGGCCTACGGCGACCGGAACCTGGTCTGCTCCTGCCCGCCGCTGGACGCGTACGAGGACTGATCACCGCGCAGGACGCGGGCGCTCACGAGGAGTAGTCGACCTCGGACATGCGTCGGGGCCGGTTCGGAGGGTGTTACTCCGGGCCGGCCCCTCTCATGTCCGGGCGGCCAGGCCGCCCGTCGTGCGCTGCCGCTCAGGCGGCCGTCATCACCTGGTCGATGCCCATGGGGCGGTGCGGGGCGATGATCTGGCCGTCGGGCAGGAGCTCACCGGTGTCCTCGAAGAGCAGAACGCCGTTGCACAGCAGGCTCCATCCCTGCTCCGGGTGGTGCGCCACGAGACGGGCGGACTCCCGGTCGGCGGATTCGGCTGTCGGACACGGTGGCTGGTGCTGGCACATTGATGGGATCTTTCGCTGGGTTGTGATGTCGGTGATCGCTGTGGTGTCTGTCCCGCGGCTCGACATGCTCATGGCCGCCCCCCGTTGGTGTGTGGTCTGAACCCAGTGTTGCCCTACGGACGTCAATCCGCAGGGATTTGACAGCAGCGCTCCTCACAGGTTGATGACGCATCACCCGTGCGGACGGTTCATCCCAACTGCACTGTCTCTTCGGGTGGTTCGACGTGGCCGAATGGGGCTAGTCCGGTGGGGCGAGGAGCGCGTTTTGCCTCGTACGAGCGCTGCATGGCCCGAACGAGCGGCAGCGGGGCACGCCGCTCGATTCGCGCGCGCCCTGTCACGCGAGGGAGCTGACAGCTTCGTGGTGCTCGACGCGCTTGCGGCATCACCCCGACAGGTGACGCGGGGG
>NZ_JBEXDZ010000210.1:0-14794 GCF_040606085.1 Streptomyces sp. NPDC005485
CCGGCCGAACCCGATGACCGGGCGCGCGGCCCAAGGGCCCGTCCTGCACAAGGAGTTCGCGACGTTCGTCGGACGGCAGCCCATCGCGCAGGCGCACGGGATGACGGTCGCGGAGCTCGCGCGGTTGTTCAACGGGGAGTTCCTCGCCGCGCCCGTTGCGCTGAGGACCGTACTCATGACGGGCTGGAAGCGCTCGGAGTTCCACGACGCCTCGGGCCTGCCCTGGGTCCCGCCGAGCCCGAACATGCCGACCGCCGACACCGCCCTCGTGTACGCGGGGACCTGCATGTTCGAGGGGACCAACCTCTCGGAGGGGCGCGGCACGACCCGCCCCTTCGAGCTGCTCGGTGCGGAGGGCATCGACGGGAAGTGGGCGGCCGCGGCGAACGAACTCGGCCTGCCGGGCGTGCACTTCAGGGAGGCGTACTTCGCGCCGACCTTCTCGAAGTTCCAGGGGAAGACGATCGGCGGCGTGCAGATCCATGTGCACGACAGGGCCGCGTACGACCCCGTGCGCACCGGGATCGCGCTTCTCGTGAGCGCCAGGAAGGTGTGGAGCGGCTTCGCTTGGCGGTCCGACAACTGGATCGACAAGCTGACGGGTTCCACCCGGGTGCGCACGATGATCGACGCCGGCGCGAGCACCGACGAGGTGGTGGCGGGCTGGCAGGAGGAACTGGCCGCGTTCCGGAGGATTCGAAAGGAATACCTCATCTACAAGTGAGTCGTGACGTATGGCCAACCCCGCCCGGTAGCAGGACGATGCGCCCACATCGCACCACTACGGGGGACGAGGGGGACTGTCATGGCACAGTCGGCAATGAGTGTGACTCCATACTGGGAGCTGACCTTCGACGCGGACGGCGATGCCGACGGGCACGAGCGCGATCGACTGCTCGCCGAGATCCCGCAGCGCGGCGTCCATGACCTGATCGTCTTCGCGCACGGCTGGAACAACGACCGCTCGGGCGCGACCCGCCTCTACAGCCGCTACTTCGCGCCGATCCCCGGCCTCGCACCGACGGCCCGGATCGGCTACGTGGGGGTCGTATGGCCGTCCATGCGGTTCTCGGACGAGCCGATCCCGGACTTCCCGCGGTCGGTGGCGGCCGAGTTGCCGCCGCGTCCGGTGCTGGACAAGGACACGCGGCACGCGCTGCTGGAGACGTTCCCCGGCCGGGCCACCGTGATCGACCAGCTCACTCGACTGCTGGACCAACAGCCGGGCGAACAAGCGGAGTTGGAGGAGTTCGGGCGGCTGGTGCGCATGCTGGTGGACGTCGTCCCGCCGGGGCCGCAGGCGCTGTTCACCGCGGACACGCTGGCGAACGGGGCGCCGGAGAGCGAGCCGGAGATGTTCTCGCATCCCGCGGCGGCCTGTGAGGAGTTCGCACAGGCGCTGGCGCAGCTGGAAGCGCCCGGAGGGGAGGGCTTCGCACTGCCCAACCCATGGGACGGCGCCCATGAACTGCTGCGCCAGGCCACGTACTTCGCGATGAAGCGGCGCGCCGGAACCGTCGGCGAGCGCGGGCTCGGGCGGGTGGTCGGCCAGCTCGCCGCGGCCGCGCCCGGGGTGCGGGTGCACCTGGTCGGGCACAGCTTCGGCGCCCGGTTGGTCTCGTTCGCACTGCGCGGGCTGCCCGAGGGGGTGCACACGGTGAAGTCCGTGACGCTGCTCCAAGGGGCCTTCTCGCACTACGCGTTCGCGGCACGACTGCCGCACGACGCCCGGGCGAGCGGGGTCCTGCACGGCCAGCACAAGCGCATCGACGGGCCCCTGGTGTGCTGCTACTCCCACTTCGACTCGTCGCTCGGCACCATTTACCCGCTCGCCTCACGGATGTCGGGGGACGACGCGTCACTCGCGGGCTTCGACCTGGGCCGTCTGCTGGGCGCCAAATGGGGTGCGATGGGCCACGACGGGGTGCAGGCGGTGGACGGCACGCGTTCCCTCAAGCTGGCCGACGCGCTGCGGGCGAAACTGCCCGCGGCGGGCTGCGTGAACATCGACGCGGCCGCGGTGGTCAACCGGGGCGGGCCCCCGGCGGGGGCCCACAGCGACATCTGCCACCAGGAACTGGCCCAGGTGGTGCTGGCGGCGGGCCGAATCGTCTGACCCGCCGCCACTCGGTGTCACCGGTGCGAGGTGTACTCCACCACCTGCTGGTAGGTCGGACGGTTCTGCCAGGTGATCTTGCCGTGCTTGATGCCGCCGAGCGTGCGCTGAACGATCGAGTCGGCGCACCACTGGTCGCCCGCCGAGCACTGGTCGTCGCCCGGGTAGACGGCGGACGCCGACTTGCCGGAGGCGTCCTTCAGGGTGCTGATCAGGAGGTCACGGCAGGCGCTGAGGCTGCCGCCGCCGCAGTACGTGTGCCCCAGGCCGCCCTGCACCGACTCGCCCAGCACGGTCCGGATGTCCTTGTCGACGTAGCTCCACCAGCCGTACTGGAAGGAGCTTCCGGCGTGCGCGCCGGTCGGGCCGTGCGCGGCCGACGGCGACTCGTCGATGGGGATGTTGTTGCCGAAGGCGGCGTACAGGTCGCTGCCGAGGCCCGGTTCGAACTCGGCCTTCACCAGCAGCGGCCACCAGGCGTCCAGGATGCGGATCGCGTCGGCGTTGGCGTAGGCGTGCGAACCTGCCGACGTCTCCGTGCGCTTGGCGCCGGCCGAGATCCAGGCGGACAGCTTGCTGACCGCCGCCGCGGCCGTGGAGTCGGTGACCGTCGAGCTGTTGACGACCTTCAGCAGGTCGGGCAGCACGTCCTCGGCCCGCAGGTCGGCCAGGGCCGCGTCGGCCATCGCCTTCACCAGTGCGGTGCGGGTGACACCGCCCGCGGTGACGAGCTTCTTGACCCGGTCCTCCAGGAGGTTGCCGCGGTGGACCGAGCCGTCACCCCAGGACGCGGTCGTGTAGTCCTTGGCCTGCTTGTTGTTCCAGGAGATGTAGTAGTCCTGGTCGACGGAGTTGGGGTGGGCGGAGGGCGCGGTGTACGTGGCGGTGTTCGTCGCCGGGTTCCAGCCCTTCCAGTCGTACGCCGCCCTCGCCCAGACCGGGAACTCGGCGTCGACGCCGCTCGCGCGCACCGGGTTGTTGCCGCTGTTGTAGTACGCGGTGTGCGCGGAGTCGGCGTAGAACCAGTTGAAGGTGTAGTTGATGTTCTGCACCGCGCTCTGGAACGTCGCCGGGCTCTTCACGTAGTCCGGGTCGTTGAGCATCTGGAAGCCGATGATCGAGTCGGCCTCGTGCATGAAGGAGGAGCGCAGGGTGGTGTAGGCGACCTTCTTGCCACCGACCGTCGCGCGGTACTCCACGGGGCCGTACTTGGTCCGGTAGACCTGCATGCGGTACGAACCCGCGGCGGTGCCGTCGGCGGTCGTCGGCTTCCACGAGTTGGTCTGCTCGACCTTGTCCATGGCCGTGCAGGTGCCGTGGTACAGGTAGTGGTAGTCGTCCTGGCACAGCTCGACGGCGTAGGTGTCGATGATGTCCTGGCCGGAGGTCGTGGCGCTCCACGAGTAGTCCTGGCCGCGGCCGAGTTCGACGTACATGCTCAGGCCCGCGAAGGAGGCGCCGCGTGCGCTGAGGCCGGGGCCCTGGATCTCCTGCAGCATGAGCAGCTGTGGAGCGAAGTAGCCGGTCTGGGGGCCGAAGACGGCGATCGGGTGCCCGCTCGCGGTGTGTTTGCCGCTCACCACAAGGGCGTTGGACATACCGCGCTTGGCAGAAGTGAGCGACGTCCTGGCCGCCGCGGTGGACGCGCCGGTGGCGCTGGCCGTGGCCGCGCTGCCGGTGCGGTCGTAGACCAGCGGCTCCTGGGTGACCGAGCCGGCGTCGGGAAGCGCCTCGCCCTGCGGGTCGTCGGGCTTGGTCGCGTAGGGGAAGCTCTCGCCGTTGTGGACGGTGAGGGCCGCCTCGGCGTCGTTGCGCTCGCGGAAGGACTCCCAGACCTTGGTGCCCTCGGCGACGCCGTACTTGGACTGCGCGGCGATCAGCGAGAGGGCGTTGTTGACCTCGCCGCCGCCGCCGGATCCGAACAGCGAGCCGATCACCGAGGCCAGCGCGACCAGGTCGGTGAGCTTGAAGTGGTTGATGGTGCCGGCGTTGGTGATGGAGTCCTTCCAGCCGGTCAGGACGTACTCGCCGGGGAAGTACCGCCCGCTGTCGGAGGCGTCGATGTAGGAGTTGATGCCGTCGAGGTAGGCGTTGGCGTCGGCGAGGGCCTGTTGGCCGCGCGCGCCGTTGTCGGCGATGGCCCGGTCGATCTGGGCCTGCAGATCGGCCTCGGTGTAGGGCGCGTTGCGCCAGAACTCCTGCTCCAGGCCCTGGTTGGAGGGCGCACCGCCCGCGAAGGAGGTCAGCTGGCCGCGTCCGACGTGCCGGAAGACGTCCATCAGCCACAGCCGGTCCTGAGCGGCCGCGTACCCGGCGCCGTATTCCGTGCCGTAGCGGGTGGTGCCCGTGATGTGCGGGACGCCCGTCTTCTTGTCGCGGACGATCGTCACGTCACTGCGGCCGCCGGGCTTCGTGGTCGAGGCGACCTGGTCGGACGCGACCCCGAAGGAGGCGTCGTTGAAGAAGTTGTTGATCTTCGCGTCGGTGAGCGAGGCATAGCCCGAGGGCAGGTTGCCGTACGGCGCGAGCTGGTCCTCGGCGTGATCGGGCTGGGTGCCGAACGCCTGGTTGAGGAGGATCTGGGCGAGGGTGGCGTTGCCGTTCTCGCCGGGCGGGAGGATGTCGGAGCACTGGCCGCCGCAGTAGTCGTTCGCGGCGGTCGCGGCCGTGTTCGCGGCAGATGCCTGGGAAAGCGGAGACAAGAGACCGGCAATGAGGGCGCATACGGATGCGGCCTTGAGGAACCCGGGGAATCTGTGGGGAGTTCTCAGTCTGTCCAGGGTGGTACGTGGGGTGCGCCGTGGCATGGCAACTTCCTCCCTACGGGGGTGGGCGGGACGTTACCGCCGGTAGCCCCGAGATAGAAGATGAACATGCGTCACTTTTTGGAGTCGTCACGGCAGACACACGAGCAACGGCAGCCGTCCGAGGTGTCCTCGCGGCCCGCTGATGGAGGTCATCGGAAATCGGATGGAGCCGAATCGCTTGTCGATACGTCTATTCGGCGACGTCCGTTCGACGACGCCGAGGTAACCGAAGTACAGGTGCAGGTGTGACGGAGGTGCAGGGCGATGGCCGGTTTCCGGAGTCTGGCGAGACAGGTGCGAGATCCGAGGTGCGATCTGGCGCTGCGGCGGTACTCACTGCGCAAGTGCCTTGAGAGGTTTGCCCCTTACGGACATCGGGCCACCTGGGACCACCTGTGCTCCCGGGTCGGGTTCGGCCCCGAGGACCGCTCCCCCGATCCGGCGCGGCTCGTGGCCGCACTGGAGGAGTTGGAGGAGGCCCGCTCCGTCTGGCTCGCCTATGAGGTCGAGTTCGCGCAGCGTCGCAAGAAGGAGAAGCACGACGGGCTGCGCAGGCCGGGCACGGTCGACGACTGGCACCGGCTGACCTGGGGCGGGTTCGGTGTCGCCTGGTGCGACGACCCGAGGATCCACCCCCGTGAACCACTGGCCGAGGTACTGCGCCGGCTGATCGCCGCACTGGAGCGCGAGCCCGGCGGCGGCTGCCCGGTGTGCGGCGGCGAGCGCCTCACCTGGAGGTACGACCTGGCCCATGAGCCCTCGTCCGGCCCGGTGTGCACCCGCTGCGGAATCGTCGTGCCGCGGCCCGTCCTGACGTCCGAGGCCCTGGCGGACGCCAGGCGCGGGCCGTTGCTGATGTCGGCATGAGCACGACGGGGGTGCGTGCGCATCACGAAGCCGCACCCCCCGTGCGGGTGCCTGCCGCGCCTGACCCGCAGAGGGCGGCCTGCGGACGGCGGTCTCCGACCTGCGGTCCGCGGTCTGCGATCGGCCGGGTTGTCAGTGGCGGCCGGCACCATTCGAGGCATGGTGCAGGTTTGTCTGAACGGAGCGCGTGGGGCGGTCGACGGTGCCGTCGTGCCCCTCTCCCCGGTGGCGATGGCCCGGTCCGCGGCCGAGGCCGTCGCGGCCGGGGCCTCGGAGGTCCATGTCCACCCCAAGTCCCCCTGCGGACAGGACACCCTCTCGCCGAAGGCGGTCGCGGCCACCCTGGAGGCGATACGCGCGCAGGTGCGGGTCCCGATCGGTGTGACCACGGGCGCGTGGGCCGATCCTGACCCCGCGGCCCGGGTGGAGCGCGTCCGCTCCTGGACCGTGCTGCCCGACCACGCCTCGGTCAACTGGCACGAGCCGGGTGCCGAAGAGGTCGCGGCGGCGCTGCTGGACCGCGGGATCGGTGTGGAGGCCGGCCTGTGGTCCGGCACGGACGGCGCGGCGCGGTTCGCGGTGTCGCCGCTCCGGTCGCGGGTGCTGCGCGTACTGGCCGAGGTGACCGACACCGACGCGGCGACGGCCGTGCGGTCCGCCCGCGCCCTTCTGGCCGACCTCGGCAGCGACCTCGGCCGCCCGGTGCTGCTGCACGGCGAGGAGGGCGGCGCCTGGCCGGTGCTGCGGCTGGCCGGTCGGCTGGGACTCGCGACGCGTATCGGCCTGGAGGACACACTGGTCCTGCCGGACGGGCAACGGGCGCTGTCCAACGCTCAGTTGGTGGCCGAAGCGGTGGCCCAGTACGGATGCGCCCAGCGCTCGTCGTAAGGGAGAAGGAGCAGTTCGGACCGGATGGCCAGATCCGGCTGTCCACAGGCGCGCAGGCGCGGGGCGGCATGCCGGGACAGCCAGTCCCGCAGGTCCGCGACAGCCGCATCCTTGCTGTCGTCGTACCACCAGTCGAAGGGCGAGAAGTCGGAGAGCAGGTGGTAGAGCCACTCGTCCGCGCAGGTGGCGAGGTGCCTGTCGGCGACGGGGCCGTCGGCCCACCCGTCGAGGAACGGGGTCACGGTCCGGGCGATCGACGCGCAGGTCTCGAAGACGGCCTCCACCGGGTACGGCGGCTCGGGCGTCGCGAGGACGTCCTGCCACCAGGTGTGCACGAACGTCTCGACGGCCGCGGCCTGGTCGGCGGGCCAGGAACGCCAGTTGACCCGACTCAGGCCATGGGCTCCCCAGCCGATCCCCTCCAGGCTGCCGTCGGCCATCGCCCGCGCCGCCTGCGGCAGCAGTCGGCGCATCGCGGCGGCGTGGTCGTCGAAGTGATCGCTGACTTCGTAGACGTACATCCGCACGACGTCCATCGGCACGGCGACGTGCGGAGTACGCAGGTAGGCGGTCTCCTCGGGCGAGTGGCAACGGCCGCAGCCGGTCTCGCCCGGGCTGGTGCAGCCGTCGAAGGCGGCGTCGATGGCCACGAGTGCGGCGTCAAGCGCGCTGGAACGCATACGGGTCGGTCCTGTCAGGACTCCGGACCGGGCGGGACCAGCGGGGTCCGCCGACCGAAGATCGCGACATTACCAGGCGCAAAATCTCTCGCTCCACCCCTTTCCCATCCCGACAGTTGGCGGTGATGAAACCCAGCTGAGCAACCCCGCAGAAGGAACCGAGGAGTCCCGATGTCGACGCTGCGCGTCACCGCCGAAGTGCTGACCATTCACGAACACCCCAACGCCGACGCACTGGAGCTGGCCCAGGTGGGCCTGTACCGGGCCGTCGTCGCCAAGGGGGCGTATCGCACCGGTGAGACCGCCGTCTACATTCCGGAGCAGGCCGTGCTCCCGGCCCCGCTCGTCGAGGAGCTGGGGCTGACCGGACGGCTCGCGGGCAGCAGGTCCGACCGCGTCAGGGCGGTACGGCTGCGCGGCGAGCTGTCGCAGGGAATCGTGTGCCGGCCGAAGGCGCTCGCGGACGTCGACCTGGCGCGGGCCGCCGAGGACGGCGCCGACTTCGCGGAGGCGCTGGGCATCGTCAAGTGGGTGCCGCCGATCCCACCCACCATGAACGGCGAGGTCGAGGTCGCGCCCGATCTGCTGCCCTGGGTCGACATGGAGAACATCCAGCGCTATCCGGACATCTTCACGCCTGGCGAGCCCGTCGTCCTGACCGAGAAGCTGCACGGCTCCGCCTGTCTGCTGACCTACCTCGCGGACGAGGCTCGTGTACACGTCTCGTCGAAGGGCTTCGGCGCCAAGTCCCTTGCCCTGCGCGAGGATCCGCGCAACCTGTACTGGCGCGCCGTGCACGGCCACGGGGTCGCGCAGGCCGCGGCCCGGCTCGCCGAGCGGCTCGGCGCGCGCCGGGTCGGGATCTTCGGCGAGGTGTACGGGGCGGGCGTACAGGATCTGACGTACGGGGCGGACGGCCGCCGCGAGTCGCTGGGTTACGCCGTCTTCGACGTGTCGGCGGAGATCGACGGCGAGGTCCGCTGGCTGGACGCGGCGGAGTTGCTGCAGGGTGAACTGCCGCTCGTGCCAAGGCTGTACGAGGGCCCGTACGACATCGGCCGTGTCCTGGAGATCGCCTCGGGCCGGGAGACCGTCTCCGGGCGCGAGCTGCACCTGCGCGAAGGCGTCGTCATCCGTCCCACCCCCGAGCGGTACAGCCCGGTGACCGGCGGCCGGGCGATCGCGAAGGCGGTCAGCCCGGCGTATCTGACGCGGAAGGGCGGCACGGAGTACGAGTGAGGGAGCACGCATGACGGCGCTCCGCCGCCCGCGCGGGGGCGTCCGGCCCGGGGGCTGCTCAGCGGCAGTCCTCGGGCTCCTTCTGCTGCGCGGCCCGGTCCGGTCGGCCGTTGGTACGGCGTTCCACCATGAGGCGGGAGCCGGACTGCCGCTCACCGAAGACGTCGTCGGGGTTGGAGAGCACACAGCCCTCCAGGGAGAGACAGCCGCACCCGATGCAGTCGGTGAGGTGGTCGCGCAACCGGTTCAACTGCTTGATGCGCTCGTCGAGTTCGATCCTCCAGACCTCGGAGAGGCGGGCCCAGTCCTCCCGGGTCGGGGTGCGTTCCTCGGGGAGTTCGGCGAGCGCCTCGCGGATCGTGGCCAGAGGGATGCCGACGCGCTGCGCGGCCCGTACGAACGCGACACGGCGCAGCGCGTCACGGGAGTAGCGGCGTTGGTTGCCCGTGGTGCGGCGACTGCTGATCAGGCCCTTGGACTCGTAGAAGTGCAGGGCGGAGACGGCGGCGCCGCTGCGGGCCGACAGCTGGCCGACCGTGAGTTCGTGGATCTTCTCGGGAATCTGGGGCATCCCTCGAACCCTACCTACTGCGTCACACCGCGGTTTCGTTGACAGGGGCTTCCCGTCCGACCATGCTAAGCAGTTGCTTAGACATGTAGTCGGAGACACCGCGACGCGAGAGGCCAGGAACATGGCAGACCCGAGGATCTTCACATCCGCCGACGAGCTCACGGCGGCGGTGGGCGAGCAGTTGGGCCACAGCGACTGGCTGGAGGTCGACCAGAAGCGGATCGACCTGTTCGCGGACGCCACCGGCGACCACCAGTGGATCCACGTGGACCCGGAGCAGGCGGCCGCGGGCCCGTTCGGCACGACGATCGCGCACGGCTACCTCACGCTGTCGCTGCTGCCCGCACTGGTTCCGCAGGTGATGCGGGTCGAGGGCGCGAAGATGGGCGTCAACTACGGCTCGAACAAGGTCCGCTTCCCGGCCCCCGTACCGGTGGGCTCCCGGGTACGCGCCACCGCGGTCCTCAAGGAGGTCACCGAGGCGGGCGGCGGTGTCCAGGTGACGGCCGCGGTGACGGTGGAGCGCGAGGGCGGCGACAAGCCGGTGTGCGTGGCGGAGTCGGTGTCGCGCTTCTACTTCTGAGTCGCGCCACGGCGTTCGGTGCGCACCCCGGGCGGGGGCGCGCACCGGGTCAGCCCTTGACTCCCACCATGCGCAGCACGAGGTCGGCGTAGAGCGCGCCGACCTCGTCGGGCGTCCGGGGGCCGTTGACGTTGAACCAGCGGGCCACGTCGATGCAGAGGGAGAGCACGGCGAGCGTGGTGCCCCGGATGTCGGGCACGTCGAACTCGCCCGCCGCCACGCCGTCCTGGATGATCCCGCGCACCTCGGCGTCGGCCTGGCGGCGCAGCGCGAGGATCTCGGCGCGGGCGTCCGGGCCGAGCGAGTCCAGTTCGTACTGCACGACGCGGGCGGTGGTGCGACCGCCGGCGTGCCAGCGGACGAAGGAGCGGACGGCGTCGGCGAGCCGCTCGGTCGCGTCGCCCTCGCCCTGCGCGGCGGTCCGCAGGATCTCCACGGCCTTCTCGTGGCCGATCCGGCTGATCCGGTGAAGCAGCTCTTCCTTGGTCTTGTAATGGATGTAGAGCGCGGCGGGGCTCATGCCCGCACGGCCCGCGATGTCCCGGGTCGTCGTCGCGTGGTACCCGCGCTCGGCGAAGGCCTCGACGGCGGCGACGAGCAGCCGCCGTGCCGCGTCCGGGGTGACCTCGGCCCACGGCGCCGCCTCGCCGCCGGCCGTCTCCTCCGCCGTACTCATCGCTCGCGCCCCTTCCAGTGCCATGACGAACACCATACCTCCGAAGGTGAGCGAGCGCTTAGAGTGCCCGCTCAGCGCCGTGGGCCGCACGAAAGCGGGCGAAACCGTCAGATCTTCTCGAAGGGGTCGTGCTCGGCGAGCAGCTTCTCCAGCCTGGCCTGGTCGACGCGGCTGACGATCTGCCCGGCCTCCTGCCGGTCGCGGATCACCTTGGCGAGGGTGAAGGACGAGGTCACCAGGTAGAGGACGGCGATGGCGAGGAAGCCGCGCACCCAGGCGTCGGCGTGCAGCCGGAAGATGCCGATGGAGGTGGCCGCCATGGCGACGGCGAAGGAGGCCACGGCCTGGCCGTAGAAGGCCGCCGTGGACTGCTGCTTGACCGGTGTCTCACTCATGGGGACAGCGTCGCCGCACGAGACGGCGGCCACATCCGTCGACGTACTCAGGAACGTACTCAGAAGGCCGAAATCCCCGTCAGCGCACGCCCGATGAGCAGCTTCTGGATCTGGCTGGTGCCCTCGTAGAGAGTCATCACGCGGGCGTCGCGCAGCAGCTTGCCGACCGGGTACTCGTCGATGTAGCCGTAACCGCCGTACACCTGGAGGGCGTTGTTCGCGGCGCGCACGGCGGCCTCGGAGGCGTAGAGCTTGGCCTTGGAGGACTCGGTGGCGAACGGCAGCCCGCGGTCGATCAGATCGGCGACCCGCCAGGTCAGCAGGCGTGCCGCGTCGACGTCCACGGCGATGTCGCTGAGGAGTTCCTGGACGAGCTGGTGGTGGGCGATGGTCTTCCCGAACTGCTCGCGTTCGGTCGCGTACGCCACCGCCGCGTCCAGGGCGGCCTGGGCGATGCCGACGCAGCCCGCCGCCACCGACATCCGCCCCTTGGCGAGCGCGGACATGGCGACGGAGAAGCCCTTGCCCTCCGGGCCCAGCATGGCCGAGGCGGGGACGCGCACGTCCTGAAGGACGAGTTCGGCGGTGGCCTGGCCGCGCAGGCCGAGCTTGCCGTGGATGGTGCGGCGGGACAGGCCCGGGGTGTCCGTCGGCACGAGGAAGGCGGAGACGCCGTGGTGGCCGGGGGCGTCCGTGGAGCGGGCGAACAGCAGCACGACATCGGCCCAGGTGCCGTTGGTGATGAACATCTTGGTGCCGTTGACGACGTAGTCGCCGCCCTCACGGACGGCCCGCGTGGACAGGTTTCCCGCGTCGGAGCCGGTGCCCGGTTCGGTCAGGCCGAAGCAGCCGACCAATTCGCCCGCGGTGAGCCCCGGCAGCCACCGCCGTTTCTGCTCCTCGCTCCCCCAGGCCGCGACGGTCTTGGCGACCAGCCCGAGGGAGACGGACACGATCCCGCGCACCGAGGAGTCGCCGCGGCCGAGTTCCTCGGTCACCAGGCAGTACGCGAGGTGGTCGCCGCCCGAGCCGCCGTACTCCTCGTCGACGGTCAGCCCGAGGAACCCGACCTGGCCGAGCTTCTTCACAATGCCCCGGTCGACCTCCTCCGCGCGGTCCCAGGCGATGACGTGGGGGGCGATCTCCCGGTCCACGAAGTCCCGGGCGAGCTGCCGTACGGCGGTCTGCTCCTCGCTGAGCTCCAGGTTCATGCCGAGTCACCCCACAGAAAACGTGTCTTGGAAGCCGTTGGGAAATCCACCGAAAGTCGCACATTAAATTAGCACTGCTAGTTTTCAGGTGCAGCCCTACTATGTGCGCCATGGCCCGACCGCGCAAGCCCCTGCTGAGCACCGACCGCATCGTGGACACGGCACGGGAGCTGGTGGACACGGAGGGCCTCACGGCCCTGTCCACGCGCCGCCTCGCCGCCGAACTCGGGGTCAGCGGGCCGTCCCTCTACAACCACTTCGCCACCAAGGACCAGATCCTGGAAGCGGTCGCGGACTCGGTGAGCGCGCAGGTCGACCTGTCGATGTTCGAGGACGGCCGCGCCTGGCGCACCGCCCTGCACGACTGGGCCGTCTCCTACCGGGCCGCCCTGCGCGACCACCCGAACATCGTCCCGGTCCTCGCCCGCGGCCCCGGCCGCAGGCCCGCGGGACTGCGGCTCGCGGACGCCGTCTTCGGCGCGATGGTCGAGGCGGGCTGGCCGCCCGCACAGGCCACCTCCATCGGCGCGTTGATGCGGTACTTCATCATGGGCTCCGCGCTGGGCTCGTTCGCCGGGGGCTTCGTGGACGACGAGACGGCGTACGACCCCGCCGACTACCCGCACCTCGGGCAGGCCCACCTCCTCGCCGACCAGCAGGAGAAGATCGACGAGCGGGCCTTCGAGACGGGGCTGACGGCGCTGCTGGACGGGCTGAGCCAGCAGTACGCGCAGCTCGAGCGGGGGGCGTGAGCTGCGACTCCGGGCCGTTGCCCGGGTGCCTTCGGCTGGGTCTTCGATAGTTCGGTGAGCACCGAACCATTCGTGTCGCATGCTGGGTGGCATGACGAGGCCGAAGGATCCCACCGCCCCCGGGCTGGCAGCGCTCGCCGGGCTGATCGCCGACGAGACGCGTGCCGCCTTCCTGCTCGCGCTGCTCGACGGGCGGGCCTGGACCGCCGGTGAGCTGGCCCGGTCCGCGGGCGTCGCCCCCTCGACCGCGAGCGAGCACCTCGGCAAGCTCGTCGCGCGCGGGCTGCTCACCGAGGAACGCCAGGGGCGGCACCGCTATGTGCGCCTGGCCGGTTCCCGCGTCGCGCAGCTCGTGGAGGAGCTCGCCGCCCAGGTCGCACCGGCCACCGCCGCCCGGCCGCGGACGCTGCGCGCCGCCGGCGCCGGTTCCGCGATGGCCCGCGGCCGCACCTGCTACGACCATCTGGCCGGGCGTCTCGGCATCGCGGTCACCGATGCCCTGACCGGGCGGGGACTGCTGCGTCAGGACACCGGGTTCGCGCTCACGGACGCCGGAGTGCGCTGGTTCGCGGACGCCGGTATCGGTCTCGAACCGGCCGGCCGCCGGCCGCTGGCGCGGGCCTGCCTCGACTGGACCGAGCGCCGGCCGCACCTCGCGGGCATCGCGGGCGCCGCCCTGTGCCGCCATGCCCTGGACGCGGGCTGGTGCGTGCGCATCGGCTCGGAGCGGGCCGTCAAGGTCACGGACGACGGCGAACGGGTGCTGGCCGAGCTGCTGGGGATCGAGGCAGGCGCGCTGCGTTGAACCCGGCGCCGGGCGGGCCTACGCCGTACGGCGGGGCGCCGCCGAGAAGGCGCCGTACAACCCGGGCGCCTGCCGACAGCGCACCGCGACCAGCAAGGCGTCCGAAATTCGCGAGTGATTGTCGTACCTCACCTCTAGCCTCAGGAGCATGATGAACACGCCCCCGTCCGTCCCCGGCCGTCGCGCGGAACTGCTCGCCGCGGGCGCCGCCACGGTCACCGTCGTGCTGTGGGCCTCCGCCTTCGTGTCGATCCGCAGCGCGGGAGCCGCGTACTCGCCGGGCGCGCTGGCTCTCGGCCGGCTGCTGGCCGGAGCCGTCGCGCTCGGGGCCATCTGCCTGGTGCGCAGGGAGGGTTGGCCGCCGAGGGCCGCCTGGCGCGGGATCGCGATATCCGGGCTGCTGTGGTTCGGCTTCTACATGGTGGTGCTCAACTGGGGCGAGCAGCAGGTGGACGCCGGTACCGCCGCGCTGGTCGTGAACATCGGCCCGATCCTCATCGCCCTCCTCGGCTCGCGGCTGCTCGGCGACGCCATGCCGCCGCGGCTGCTGGCAGGCATGGCCGTGTCGTTCGCGGGCGCGGTCGCCGTGGGGCTCTCGATGTCCGGCGGGGGCGGCTCGTCGGTGCTCGGTGTGGTGCTGTGTCTGCTGGCGGCCGTCGGCTACGCGGCCGGGGTCGTCGCGCAGAAGCCCGCGCTCGGCCGGGCGAGCGCACTGCAGGTCACGACGTTCGGCTGCCTGGTCGGCGCCGCGGTGTGTCTGCCCTTCGCCGGGCAGTTGGTGCACGACGCGGCCGACGCGCCCGTCTCCGCGACGCTCAACATGCTCTACCTGGGCTTCTTCCCGACCGCGCTGGCGTTCACGACATGGGCGTACGCACTTGCCCGGACGACCGCGAGCCGGATGGGTGCCACGACGTATGCCGTGCCCGCGCTGGTCGTGCTGATGTCCTGGCTGGTGCTCGACGAGGTGCCGGGGCTGCTCACGCTGGCGGGGGGCTTGCTGTGTCTGGCGGGGGTGGCGGTTTCCCGGTCTCGTGCGCGGGTCCGTGCCGGCACGGGGGCCGAACCGGTCGAGGTCGCGGTTCCGGAGAGGGCTCCGGAGCCGCGGAGCTAGGGGGTGTTTTGAAAGTCCCGCACAGCACCCACGGCGCCCGGCACGCACCCTCGCCGCACCGGCCGAAGCCCCAAGTACGTCCAGTACGAG
>NZ_JBEXDZ010000211.1:0-14196 GCF_040606085.1 Streptomyces sp. NPDC005485
CCCGGACGGGGAGAGGCCGACCGCTCCGTCCCTCAGATGCTGTACTCCCTCACGACCCGCCTGACCTGGGCGAAGAGCATGCCCACGTTCACCGACTTACGGCAGACGCACACCGCGACGACGTCCTGGCGTTCGTTCAGCCGGACGAACAGGTGGGTCAGGTTGTCGCTGTTCACCAGGATCTCCTGGAAGAAGTGCTGGTCGTCGGTGACGCCCCGGCGCTCCTTGAAGACGTCCTCGATCATCACGACCGTACGGCCCTGGAACAGATCGAGCGTGGCGCCCGCGAGGAGGTCCATGACCTCCGGCGGGTGGTTGTCCAGGGTTTCGTAGGCCAGCAGCATGCCGGTCGACATGTCGACCACACCCGTGGCCACACAGTCCGGCGCCTCGGTGCGGAGCGACTTGACCAGGGCCATCACCTGGTCCGAGAACCCCGACGTCATTCGTTTCGTCGCCATGCGGTCACGCTCCTTCGGTTGCACTGAGATCGGTTGCACTGAGATCGGTGGCGCTGAGATCGGTGGCCGTGAGCTCGGTGCCCGTGAGGCCTGTTGCGTCGAGATGGGCGGCGGTGGGATCGGTGGCGGCGAGGTCCGGCCGCGGGACATCGGGTGGGCCGGCGTCGGGCGCGGTGAGGATCGAGCCGATGCGTTGCAGCGTCGGCTGGGTCTCCTGGTGGAGCCGGTCGAGGTCGATGCCCTCGTCGCCCAGGACCACCATCAGCGCGGTGTCGCCGACCGCGTAGAAGGCGGCGCAGCCGTGGCTGCCGTACGCCACCGTCCGCCGCAGGGTTCCCCGGCCCGTCGCCTCGGCGGTACGGCGGGCGATGCCCAGGCCCGCCGCGGCGATCGCGGCGAGTCCCTCCGGGTCGATCGTGTCGGCGGTGTCGGCCGCTATGAGCAGTCCGTCGGCGGCCGCCACCGCCGTATCGGTAATTCCCGTCACCTGCTCGCGCAGGCCTCTCATTTCCATGGCCAATGCCTCGTGATCCATGTACTGAACTCCCTGACGCCTGATCACATGTGTTCGTTCTCGCACTCAAGAGCGCTGATTCATTTCGTGGTTCTCCAGGAATGTCAGGTACCGGAATCCGGAGTCCAGATCCGGTGGCGCAGACGGAAGAACCCTTTCCAACTCGCCCCGTTCTTTTCCGGGGCGAGAGTTTCGGTGATCCCACTCGCCCCGGGGTCCCGCCGAGGGAGCTGCGAGGCACTGGGGGGTTCGGGGATCTCGGGGGCATCGGGTGCATCGGGTGCCGGGGACGGAGATACGGCCTTGTCGGCAGACGCGGCCGCGCCACCGTGGGTCGCGCCACCCTTTGCCGCGCCGCCCTGTGCCGCGCCGCCGGGCCCCGTCACGCGGCGGCGCACCCCCGTCTCCCGAGCCCGGACAGGGATCACGACAGGCGCCGCGCCCCTCTCCTCGCCCGCCGCCCCCTCGGCACACTCCAGCAGGCCCTCGCCGAGCATCCGGGCGATCTCGACGGTCACGGTGTACACGCCCCGGCCGACCAGGAAGGCGAGGTCGCGGGCGGTACGCCGTCCGTCGATGTGCGACAGCAACTCACGCTGAGCCAAAGGGAGTTGATCGGAGTCCGGATCGACACCCGGGGCGAGCACAGGCCGTTCGCGGTCGGGCCGCACGGGGCCCGGCAGGGCGGCGACGGCGGTCAGTTTCCGCACCGCGCCCTGGAGCAGCCGCCCCGGCGACTCACCCACCTCGACCGGCGCGCGGGGCACGGACGGGCCGAGCGGTGCACAGCCGTCCACCCGGCCGGCGACCACCGCGAAGGCGGCGTCCTGCATCGCCATCATGCAGATGACCCTGAGCTGGGCCGCCCCCGCGTAGCCGTGTGCGATCATCGCGGCCTCCGGCCAGCGGGCCCCGCGCGCCTCGCTCAGCAGCTCGGCCCACTGCTCTGCGCCGATCCGGCCGGAGCGCAGCAGCAGCACCTCGGGGCCGGGTGCGCCCGGGCTCTCGACGGCGACCACGAGTCCGCCGCGCAGATGGAAGAGCCCGCCGGGTTTCCCGGACACCCGCAGCTCCCCGGTGGCCGCCTCGCGCCCGCACTCGGCGAGCGCGCGGGACAGCAGGTCGTATCCGACCCGGCCCAGGGAATCGCGAATGCCCGACATCACTCCCCTTGGCAGGACACGCAGGTGCCATTCCGTACATACGCCCGACGCGTAGCACTGAGGGAGTAGGTGTATCAGTCCAGGCGCATATTTCAGCCAAGGGTGCCGTACCTGGCCTCAGTTGACGGAATATGAAATACCCGTCGGTTCAACCAGGGCCTTTCCGATCCTCAACCGACCGTATTCGTACGGCTGTTGAGGCATCGTCATTCACTCATCGACGCCCAGCACCCGCACGGGCAGCGGCCGCAGGGCCTCACGCAGGGCCGCCGCCAGCTCCTCGTACTCCGCTCCGCGCGCGGCGCCGCTGCGCATCGCCAGGGCGATCCGCCGGGTCGGCGCCGGGTCCGCGAAGTACCCGGTGAGGAGCTGGTTGCTGCGGGTCGTCTCGACCTTGACGGCGGTGCGCGGCAGCAGGGTCACGCCGAGACCGCCCGCGACGAGCTGGACGAGGGTGGAGAGCCCGGCCGCGGTGGTGGTGACGGGCGCGTCCGCGCGACCCGCCTCGCGGCAGATGTCGAGGGCCTGGTCGCGCAGGCAGTGCCCCTCGTCGAGGAGCAGCAGGTTCAGCTCGCGCAGCGCCTCGCGCGGGATGCCCTCGCGGCCGCCGAGCCAGTGGTCCAGCGGCGTCACGAGCACGAAGTCCTCGTCGAACAGCGGGAGTTCGACGACTCCGGGCATGCCGAGCGGCACCGCGAGCAGCAGCAGGTCCAGGCGACCGCTGGTCAGGCCGTCGAGGAGGTTCGCGGTCTGCTCCTCGTGCACCTGGAGGTCGAGGTCGGGGTAGCGGTCGTGGACGAGCTTGAGGACCGTGGGCAGCAGATACGGCGCCACGGTCGGGATCACCCCGAGCCGCAGAACCCCGGTGAACGGCGCCCGCACCGCCTCGGCCTCCTCCATCAGCGCCCCGACCTCCGCCAGCACCGCCTTCGCCCGTACGGCGAGCCGCTCACCGGCGGGCGAGAGCAGCACCTTCCGCGTCGTCCGCTCGAGCAGCGTGACCCCGAGCGTCTCCTCCAGCGCCGACACCGCCCCGGACAGCGCGGGCTGACTCATCCCGATCGCGGCGGCGGCATCCCGAAAGTGCAGATGCTCGGCGACGGCGGCGAAGGCGCGCAGCTGGGCGAGGCTGGGCCGGCGCCGCCCGTTCGCCTGGATGCCCTTTGCGCTGCCCATGGCCGTGCTCCTTGCCTACAGTGACTGATAGCCACGCTCGATCAACACCAACGAGTGTAGCGATTTCTCTAATCAATGCACCTTGTGCCACCATCGGCGAACGTCCAACCCATAGGAAAATCCCTCAAAAGGGGAGTTTCCTCGCTACAAGGAGAGCGTGTGCTCACTGTTGGTGACAAGTTCCCCCCGTTCGATCTGACCGCCTGTGTCTCGCTGGAGAAGGGCAAGGAGTTCCAGCAGATCGACCACAAGACCTACGAGGGTCAGTGGAAGGTCGTCTTCGCGTGGCCCAAGGACTTCACCTTCGTGTGCCCGACCGAGATCGCCGCCTTCGGCAAGCTGAACGACGAGTTCGCCGACCGTGACGCCCAGGTCCTCGGCTTCTCCGGTGACTCCGAGTTCGTGCACCACGCCTGGCGCAAGGACCACGAGGACCTGCGTGACCTGCCCTTCCCGATGCTGGCCGACTCCAAGCACGAGCTCATGCGCGACCTCGGCATCGAGGGCGAGGACGGCTTCGCCAAGCGCGCCGTCTTCATCGTCGACCAGAACAACGAGATCCAGTTCTCCATGGTGACCGCCGGCTCCGTCGGCCGTAACCCCAAGGAGGTGCTGCGGGTGCTGGACGCGCTGCAGACGGACGAGCTCTGCCCGTGCAACTGGACCAAGGGCGAGACCACGCTCGACCCGGTCGCCCTGCTCGCGGGTGAGTGACCCATGGCCCTCGACGAACTGAAGTCGGCCGTACCGGACTTCGCGAAGGACCTGCGCCTCAACCTGAGCTCGGTCATCGGCAACAGCGACCTTCCGCAGCAGCAGCTGTGGGGCACGGTGCTGGCCTGCGCGATCGCGTCCCGCTCCCCGCGGGTGCTGCGTGAGCTGGCGCCCGAGGCGAAGGCGAACCTCTCCCCCGAGGCGTACACCGCCGCCAAGTCGGCCGCCGCCGTCATGGCGATGAACAACGTCTTCTACCGCACCCGCCACCTGCTCTCCGACCCGGAGTACGGGACGCTGCGGGCCGGTCTGCGGATGAACGTCATCGGCAACCCCGGTGTCGAGAAGGTCGACTTCGAGCTGTGGTCGCTGGCGGTCTCGGCGATCAACGGCTGCGGACAGTGCCTCGACTCCCACGAGCAGGTGCTCCGCAAGGCCGGCGTCGACCGCGAGACGATCCAGGAAGCGTTCAAGATCGCTTCGGTGATCCAGGCGGTGGGCACCACGCTGGACGCCGAGGCGGTCCTCGCGGAGTAGTACCCACGGCAGACGCCGAGGCCCCGTCCACCCTGCGGTGGACGGGGCCTCGGCATGTGCGGCCGAGCAGGCGCTGTCAGACCCTCTCGGCCAGGTCGCCGGACGCGCCGACCCCGCCGGACTGCCGCGCCCGCAGGTACCCCACCACCGTGTTGGTGACCGCCACCAGCGGTACGGCGACCACCGCGCCCCCGATGCCCGCGATCATGCCCCCGGCCGCGACCGACAGCACCACCGCCAGCGGGTGGACGCGTACGGCCCGTCCGAGGATGAACGGCTGCAGAATGTGGCCCTCGATCTGCTGGACGGCAAGGACGACCGCGAGGGTCATCACGGCGGTGAACACGCCCTGAGTCACCAGCGCCACCACCACCGCCAGCGCTCCCGAGGCCACCGCGCCGACCAGCGGGATGAAGGAGAACAGGAAGATGAAGACGGCGAGGGGGACGGCCATCGGGACGTCCAGGAAGTAGATGCCGAGGCCGATGAAGATCGCGTCGATCATGGCCACTATCACCGTGCCGCGGACGTACGCCGTGAGCGTCCGCCAGGCCCGCGGACCCGCGCCCGCGACACCCGGACGGGCCGCCGCCGGGACGAGCTTGAGCGTCCACTGCCAGATGCGCTTGCCGTCGTAGAGCAGGAACAGCGTCGAGAACATCGTCAGCAGGATGCCGGTGAGGGCTTCGACGATGACCGTGACACCCTCCAGGCCGGTGGAGGTGATCTGGTCGGTGTTGGCCCCGATCGCCTCGCGCAGGTTCTTGGCGATGTCGTTGATCTGCTTGTCCGTGACGTGGAACGGGCTGTTGAGGAGCCACTTGCGCAACTCGTCGATGCCGTCCTGGACTTGGTCGGAGAGGTTGTCGATGTTCTCCATGACCTGCCACACCACGAACCAGCCGACCAGGCCCATGACGACGAAGCCGAGGATCGCGGTGAGCGCTGTCGCGAGCCCGCGCGGGAAGCCCCACTTCGTCAGCCGCGCCACCGCGGGGTGCAGCAGCGCCGTGATGAGCAGCGCCGCGACGAACGCGAGCACCACCAGCTGTACGGCGCTGATGACCCGCATCAACACCCAGACGGTGCCCGCGAGAACGAGCAGCCGCCAGCCGGCCTCGGCGGCGACCCGTACACCCCACGGCACGGCGGCGGCGGGGTCGGGAAGCGCGGCGGTGGGGGTGGCGGCGGGCGCGTGCCCGGCAGGGGCCGACGGTCGGTCGGAGACGGAGGCCTCGGAGGCGGGGGCGTCGGAGAGGGGAGTCTCGGAGGCACGGGCTTCGGAAGCGGGGGCCTCGGAGGCGGAAGCCTGGGGCGGTCGTCCGCCGACGGACGGTGCGGCCTCGGCGGCCACCGGGTCGGCGGGGCCCTGGGACTCCCGCTCCACCTCCGCGCGGCGTTCGTCCAACCGCGCCCCCATCTCGGTCAGTCCGGCGCCGAGCCGACCGAGCAATCCTGGCACTCGCGACATCATTCGTCCCTTTTCCCCGTTGCGCCCCACCACTCCCCCCTGGAGTCGTCGGTTCCGACCGTATCCGACCGTACATGGCCGAAGCCCCTCACCGTAGGACGGTGAGGGGCTCTGGAAGGTTGAGCGGCCGCGTGCGGCGCGGGCTCTAGTACCAGTGGTTGGCTTGCCAGAACGACCAGGCCGCGCACGGGCTGCCGTAGCGGCTGCTGTTCATGTAGTCGAGGCCCCACTTGATCTGGGTGGCCGGGTTCGTCTGCCAGTCGGAGCCGACCGACGACATCTTGGAACCGGGGAGGGCCTGGAAGAGACCATAGGCGCCGGAGGAGGCGTTGACCGCCCGGTAGTTCCAGCTCGACTCGTGGTCCACGATGTTGCTGAAGCACTGGAACTGGTCGCTCGGCACCATCTGGCGCGCCATCGCCTGGATCTGCGCGACGGTGTAAGAGGACTGGACGGGGAAGCTGGAGGGAGTCCGGTCGGAGCTACGGCTGGCCGCTGCCTTGGCCTCCGCGCGCTCCTTGGCTTCCTTCTCGGCCTTCGCCGCCGCCTTCTCGGCTGCCTTCTGCTTGGCCACCGCGCTCTCGGCCGCCTGCTTGCGGGCAGACTCCTCGGCATCCTTCTTCGCGCTCGAGTCCGCGGCGATGGCCTGGGCGTCGGCCTGCTGCGTCAGGGACGCGGTCTGTACCTGGGCCTGCTGGCCCGCGGGTATGTCCGCGAGGAGCGTCAGGTCGCTTGCCGTCGCCTCGGCGTCGTTGCTGGGCTGGGCGGTGCTGCCCGAGGCAACTCCGACGACGCTTCCGACAGCGGTGACCGCGGTGGCCGAAGCCACTGCGAATCCCCGGACCGAAATCCGGCTCACACGGTTTCCTTCCAGCATCGCCCGCTTCGGTGACCCTGGCGGACGCAATCGTGCCCCTGACGCTGGCCTCCCAACTGCGGGGTCACGGGAGGCACGGGCCCGGTGGGCAACTCCCTTGCGGGGAGCGCCGCGTGGTGCGCGGGCGGCATACGACGACTCTATGAAGTTCTGAAGTTCCTGTGGTGCCGTACCGCTGGGGGTACAGATGTGTCGTATGCGGGGCCTGACAGGAGTGAGACTCTGCCGTAACCCGGCGCCGCAAGGCAATTCTGTGTTGCGTGTGAAAGCTCACACCTCGTTTGGCCCGAGAGTTTCCAGGAAACGAGCACACGCCAAGACGCCGCCCGGCTAGGCTCTTCGCCTTTGCCGGACGGCGCCAACTACCGTGTATTCGCCACCCTTTGAACAGATGGGGTCAGGTGGACCCCAGGGCGGTCAGATCTGCCCGTCCTCCAGCATTTCGGTCACAAGGGCCGCAATCTGGGACCTCTCGGAGCGGGTCAGGGTGACATGCGCGAACAGCGGATGCCCCTTCAGTTTCTCTACGACGGCGACCACTCCGTCGTACCGGCCGACACGCAGGTTGTCCCTTTGTGCGACATCGTGGGTCAGAACGACCCGCGAATTGGCGCCGATTCGGGACAGAACGGTCAGGAGTACATTCCGTTCGAGCGACTGTGCCTCGTCCACGATCACGAAGGCGTCGTGGAGCGAACGCCCGCGGATGTGGGTGAGAGGGAGGACCTCCAGCATCCCGCGCGCGGTGACCTCCTCGATGACCTCGCGGGAGGTGACGGCCGACAGGGTGTCGAACACCGCCTGCGCCCACGGGCTCATCTTCTCGGCCTCGGAGCCGGGCAGATAGCCGAGCTCCTGCCCGCCCACCGCGTACAGCGGACGGAAGACCATCACCTTCTGGTGCTGGCGCCGTTCGAGCACGGCCTCCAGCCCCGCGCACAGCGCCAGCGCCGACTTTCCGGTGCCGGCCCGGCCGCCCATGGACACGATCCCGACATCCGGGTCGAGCAGCAGATCCAGCGCGATGCGCTGCTCCGCGCTGCGGCCCTTGATGCCGAACACCTCCCGATCGCCGCGCACGAGACGGACGTTGCCGTCGGGCGTGACCCGGCCGAGGGCCTTGCCGCGCTCGGACTGGATCGTCAGGCCCGTGTGCACGGGGAGCTCGGCGGCCTCCGGGACGTACGCGTGGCCTTCCTCGAAGAGGATGTCCACCTGTTCACCGGCCAGGGTCAGTTCGGACATTCCGGTCCAGCCGGAGGAGTCCGTGATGGCCAGTTCCGCGCGGTACTCCTCGGCGAGGAGACCGACGGACGAGGCCTTGATCCTGAGCGGCAGGTCCTTCGACACCACCGTGACGTCGAACCCCTCGGCCTGCAGATTGCGGGCGACCGCGAGGATCCGGGAGTCGTTGTCCCCCAGGCGGTAGCCGCTCGGCAGCACACTGGGGTCCGAGTGATTGAGCTCGACGCGTACGGTCCCGCCGAGATCCCCGATGGGGATGGGGGCGTCGAGGCGGCCGTGCCGCACCCGGAAGTCGTCGAGCAGGCGAAGGGCCTGCCGGGCGAAGTAGCCGAGTTCGGGATGGTGCCTCTTGGCCTCCAGTTCCGTGACCACGACGATCGGGAGCACTACCTCGTGCTCGTCGAATCGGGTCAGGGCGCTCGGATCGGCCAGCAGGACGCTGGTGTCGAGAACATAGGTGCGCCGGTCTGGCTGGCGGCGCTTTGTGCTGGTCACCACGGAAGGACGTACCCCCTCGGATGAGGTCGGGGAGCGACGAAGGAGATCTGGACCGGTCGACGGCCGCTCTGCGCGAGCCGGTGACCGGCCCTCCGCTTCGTCCGTGCTGTGACCGCACGATCGAACTGGTGCAAAGGGCCTCCCGGGCGGACGGCCCCGTGCCGCCCGCTGAGATACGACACCCGTGGTTCGGGTGTCGACCTGGAAGGCTTATGCCCTCGAACAGGCGCCGCCATGCCACGGCATATGACGGCGCGTTCGTTAACTCCTGGTGTCGTGCGCCCCTCGTACGTTCCTCATGCACCCTTCGTACGCCCCTGGGGGCACCGAAGGTCAGCCTCCGTAACGGCGGTGTCGCGCCGCGTAGTCGCGCAGGGCGCGCAGGAAGTCGACCTTCCGGAAGGCCGGCCAGAAGACCTCGCAGAAGTAGTACTCGGAGTGGGCCGTCTGCCACAGCATGAATCCGGACAGCCGCTGCTCACCGCTCGTGCGGATGACGAGATCGGGGTCGGGCTGGTCGCTGGTGTAGAGGTGCTTGCCGATGAGGTCGACGTCGACGGACTCGGCGATGTCCTCGATCGAGGCGCCCTTGTCGGCGGCGTCGAGGATCATGGAGCGTACGGCGTCGGCGATCTCCTGGCGGCCGCCGTAGCCGATGGCGACGTTGACGACTATCCCCTTGATGTGCGCCGTGGACTCCTCGGCCTCCTTGAGGGCCGTCTGTACATGCGCGGGCAGTATGTCCGGCGTGCCGACGTGGTGCACACGCCAGCGGCCGTCGGCGGCGAGGGCGCGGACGGTGTTCTCGATGATCCCCAGGAGCGGTACGAGCTCTTCCTTGGGACGGTCGAAGTTGTCCGTCGACAGCAGCCAGAGGGTGACGACCTCGACATCGGTCTCGGAGCACCAGCCGAGGAATTCCTCGATCTTGTCGGCGCCGGCCCGGTGGCCCTGGGCGGTGGTGGAACCCGCCGCCTTGGCCCAGCGGCGGTTGCCGTCCATGATGACGCCGATGTGCTTGGGCACCTGATCGTGGTCGAGGTGGCCTTCCACCCTGCGTGCATAGAACCTGACCAGCAGACGGCGCAGGTTGTCGCGCAGGTTCACTTGTTGTCAGCCCCTCCGTGCGGATCGGAACAGGTGCGGCCCGGCGCTGTCGGCCCGGCGCAGACCCTGTCCGTATGGCGGCCCCCGGGGGCGAAGCCTACCCCCGGAAATCGCGGCTTCCGCCATGGGGTGCCTGGACTGTCAGTCGGCTGACGTAGCTTCGTATTCATGAACGACACGTCTGTATACCGTGCGGCGAGTGAGCGGTACGACTCCATGGAGTACCGCCGCACCGGCCGCAGCGGCCTCAAGCTTCCCGCGGTCTCCCTCGGCCTGTGGCACAACTTCGGCGACGACCGCGGGCTGGACGCCCAGCGGGCGCTGCTGCGCCGCGCCTTCGACCTGGGCGTGACGCACTTCGACCTCGCCAACAACTACGGACCGCCGCCCGGTTCCGCCGAGCTCAACTTCGGCAAGCTCCTGAAGCAGGACTTCGCGCCGTACCGCGACGAGCTGGTCCTCTCCACCAAGGCGGGCTACCTCATGCACCCCGGCCCGTACGGCGAGTGGGGTTCGCGGAAGTACCTGCTGTCGTCCCTGGACGCGTCGCTGAAGCGGATGGGCGTCGACTACGTGGACATCTTCTATTCGCACCGCTTCGATCCGGACACCCCGCTGGAGGAGACGATGGGCGCGCTGGCGTCCGCGGTCCAGCAGGGCAAGGCGCTGCACGTCGGCGTCTCCTCGTACACGAGTGAGCAGACCGCCGAGGCCGCCCGGATCCTGCGCGGGATGGGTGTGCGTCCGCTCATCCACCAGCCCTCGTACTCGATGATCAACCGCTGGACCGAGGACGACGGTCTGCTGGACACGCTGGAGGCGGCCGGCATGGGCTGCATCTCCTTCGTGCCGCTGGCGCAGGGCCTGTTGACGGGCAAGTACCTGAAGGGCATCCCGGAGGGTTCGCGTGCCACGCAGGGCAAGTCACTGGACCCGGGCCTCGCGGGAGACGCCGAGGTCGTCCGCAGGCTGAACGGGCTGAACGACATCGCGGCCCGCCGCGGCCAGTCGCTCGCCCAGCTCGCGCTGACGTGGGTGCTGCGTGACGAGCGGATGACCTCCGCGCTGATCGGCGCGTCCAGCGTGCGGCAGCTGGAGGAGAACGTGGCGGCACTGGCGGCGCCGAAACTCACGGCCGAGGAGCTGAAGGAGATCGACACGTTCGCGGTGTCGACGCCGGGCACGAACATCTGGGCCGGGCGGCGCTGAGGCCGGCGGGCGGGCTGTTTCGGCTGGGCCGGAGCGGTCGCCCGATGCGCGTGGGCACAAAAAACGGGCCGGTCCGTGGGGGGGAGACGGACCGGCCCGAGGGGGGGTTTCCACCATAACCCTTCGTAAGTGATGCTGCGCGCATCGGCGTGCCAAAACTACTCTCCGTAGTTGGCCGACAGCGCCGCGATGGCCATAAAGACCCCGATTCAGGGTGTGATCATGGCTGAATCACAGCGGATTCAAAGGCAATCGCGGGGGATCCGCAGAGAACCAGAGGATTTGCACCCGCTTGTGATCACCTGGCCGACATGTTCCGCGCTACTCCAGGCGGGTGACGCGCCCCCGGGACGCCCCCTTGACGTCACCGCTAACTTCGCAGCCATGGCCACGTTCACCACGCGCGAGAGCGCCGATCCGATACCGCTGGAGCTCGCGGAGTCGGCCCGGGCCCGGCGCCGCGGACTGCTCGGGCGCGACGGGACCGAGGGTGCGTTGCTCCTGAGTCCGGCGAGTGCGGTGCACACCCTGGGGATGCGTTTCGCGATCGATGTCGCTTATCTGGACCGGAAACTACGGGTCCTGACCGTACGGACGATGCGCCCGGGCCGGGTGGGGCTGCCGCGTCCGCGGGCCCGGTACGTCCTGGAGGCGGAGGCGGGCACCTTGGACGGGTGGGGGGTGCGCCGCGGGGAAGTGGTCGTGATCCACGACTGGTGAGGTCCCGTCAGCCGAGGGCGCGGCACCGCGCAGCCCCCTCCACCGCGCGGTGCCGACCGCGCAGCTTTGCTCACGCGAATTACCTTGGTCTGAACTTACGTGAGCAGCCACACCGGAGGCGACCCACCTCCGATAACGATGTGGAAACCCTGTAAATCGGTCCGGAATGTGGACCGGCATCTCACCCAGCGCACACGACATCCGGGGGTTTTCGGTCATTCGGTCCGCGCATGGGCTGATCGCACCATTCACCCCACGTCGGGCGCGGCAATCGGGAGTTCGACAAACGCGCAACAGGGACCCGAGAGTGGCTCATGGGACAGAAACTGACCTCTTTCCTGGCTAGCGTCGGCCCCATGACCCTGACAACCAGAACCGTCACATGGGACGAGGCGAGCGCACGCCGGATGCGGCGGCAGTTCCTGACCGAGCCCGCCCAGGCCGGCACACCGGTCGCCGACGTCGTCGCCACGATGCTCGGCGCGCACGCGCAGGTGCTGTCGGCGGCCGAGGTGTCCGTGGGAGTGCGGGCGGTGGCGGTGACACGGCTGGATGTGCGGGCGGCGCTGTGGGGCGAGGAGGAACCCGCGTCGCTGGTGAAGACACACGGTCCGCGCGGGACGATCCACCTCCTGCCTGTCCGCGAACTCCCCCTCTGGACCGCCGCGTTGACCGCGATCCCGTCCGGCCGCAGCCCCCTCCCACCCGACACCCGGCTCAGCGACGAGCAGGCCGACGAGGTGGTGGCGGCGATCGCCGACGCGCTCGACGGCACCCTTCTGACCATCGACGAGCTGCACGACGAGGTCATGGCCCGCACCGGGCCCTGGGCCGGCGACCTGGTGATGCCCGCCTTCCAGGGCATGTGGCCGCGCTGGCGTCAGGTCATGCACCGGGCGGGCCTGCGCGGCGCACTGTGCTTCGGCCCCAACCGGGGCCGGAGGGTCACCTACACCCGGCCCCCGCGGTTCGAGCCCCTCGCCCCGGACGAGGCGGCGGCCGACCTCGTGCGCCGCTACCTGCGCGCGTACGGACCGGCGACGCCTCAGCACTTCGCCAAGTGGGCGGCGGCGCCGCGGGGTTGGGCCGTCGCCCTCTTCTCGGCACTCGCGGCGGCGGGCGGGATCGAGGAGGTCGACTTCGCGGGCGTGGGACCGGCGTGGGTGGCGGCGGGCGACACGGAGTTCCCGGACGAGCCCGTGCGCGGGGTGCGGCTGCTGCCGTACTTCGACGCCTACGGCATCGCCGCACAGCCCCGCGAGACGCTGTTCCCCGGCCCGGCGTACGAACGCGCCCTGGCGGGTGGCCAGGCCGGGAACCATCCGGTGCTCCTGCTCGACGGCGTGGTCGCCGGTGTCTGGCACCAGCGACGCCAGGGGCGCCGTACGACGGTCACGGTGGAACCGCTGCGACGGCTGACGGCCGCCGAGGAGCGGGGGCTGGCCGCGCAGGTGGAGCGGGTGGGCGAAATCCTGGAGGCCGTGCCCGAGTTGGTGGTGGGGAAGGTGACGGCGGGGCCCCATGCGTGAGTCGCGAGTCCGCCTCGACTCACGCCTGACTCCACGGCCTACTCCTGCGGCTTGCGGGCCTCGATCAGGAAGCGGGTGCTGTGGGCGACGAAGGGGCCGTCCGCCTCGATCTTCTCGTGCAGGGCGCGGAGTTGGGGTCGGTACTGGTCGACGGTGAAGCCCGGGACCATCCAGATCACCTTGCGCAGGAAGTGGACGACGGCTCCGATGTCGTGGAACTCGATGCGCAGCCGTTCGGAGCGCAGGTCGACGACGTCGAGGCCGGCGGCTGCGGCGGCGGCGCGGGCGCGGTCGGGGTGGCGGCCGTTCCTCACCGCCTCGGGCTGCGGGCCGAGGAAGTGCTCGACGAGCTCGAAGACGCTGGCGGGCCCGACGTGCTGGGCGAAGTACGTACCGCCCGGCCGCAGGACGCGGGCGACCTCGTCCCAGTACGTGTGGACGGGGTGCCTGCTGACGACCAGGTCGAAGGCGCCGTCCGCGAAGGGCAGCGGCGCGTCCTCCGCTGCGGCGACGACCACGGCGCCGCGCGGGTGGAGCAGCGCGGTGGCCTTGGCGACGTTCGGCGGCCAGCCCTCGGTGGCCGCGGTCAGCGGGGGCAACTCCGGTACCGAGGCGAGGACTTCACCGCCGCCGGTCTGGATGTCGAGCGCGGCCGCCACCCGGGACATCCGCTCCCCCATCGCCCGCGCGTACCCCCAGGACGGGCGCTCCTCGGTGGCCCGGCCGTCGAACCAGGAGAAGTCCCAGCCCTCGACGGGCGCGGCGTCGGCCTCGGCTACGAGGTCGTCGAAGGTACGGCTGGTGGTGGTCATGGAAGGGATCCTGCCAAGAGATGAACGGGCTCGCGACCGGGATTCCGCCGCGGGCACCTGGGCGGGCGAACTAGGGGGTGTTTTGAAAGTCCTGTGCGGTGCCCGCGGTGTTCGGTGCGTGCCCTCGGCGTGCCGGACGAAGGCCCTCGTACTGGACGTACTT
>NZ_JBEXDZ010000212.1:0-14168 GCF_040606085.1 Streptomyces sp. NPDC005485
TCCCCCCCCCTGCTAAACCGCCGGTGGGGCCCACCCGAACCAGGGTGCGCCCCACCGGCGTACGTACGAGCAGAGCAGAGCGGAAGGACCCGGCTCAGCCGAGCGGCAGCCCGTTCAGCGGCAGCCCGTGCGTGGGCAGCCCGCTGTTGGCCAGCGGCAGCCCGCCGAGCAGCCCCGCCACCGGCGCGGTCGGCCCGTCGGCGAGGATGCGCGCGGCGGCCGGCTGAGCCGCGGCCACACCCGCGCCCAGCGCGCTCTGGCCCTGGGCGAGCGCCTCGCCCGCGCCGGGCAGCGCCTTGGCGACGTTCTCCGCCGGCAGCGTCTGGGTGACGGTGCTCAGCGCCGAGGAGGCGTCCGGCACGGCGGGCGCGGCGTTCGCGGCACCCGCGCCCGCGGCGGCGAAGGCGGCACCGAGGGCGGCGACACCGAGGGTCTTGGCAGCAGACTGCTTCATTTTGAATGCGTCCTTGGGTCCGTGAGACGGGGAGGTGAGCGGTCCAAGACCGTAAACACGCAAACCCGCCCTCCGCAAACATCAAAAAGCGGCCGAGTCATGGAGACCCGACCGCTTTTCCAAGCCTTCCCTCACCCACCACCCGGAGAATAACCGCAGGTGGAGAGCTTCTACCGGAACAGCCATTCGGCTTTCAGCTCGGCATAGCCGGGCTTGACCACGTCATTGATCATGGCCAGTCGTTCATCGAAAGGAATGAATGCTGACTTCATAGCATTGACCGAGAACCACTGGAGATCGTCGAGCGTATAGGCGAACGCCTCGACAAGGTGCTCGAATTCCCGGCTCATGCTGGTACCCGACATAAGCCGGTTGTCCGTGTTCACGGTCGCCCTGAAATGCAGCTTCCGCAGCAGCCCGATCGGGTGCTCCGCGTACGAGGCGGCGGCGCCGGTCTGGAGGTTGGAGCTGGGGCACAGCTCCAACGGGATCCGCTTGTCGCGGACGTACGAGGCGAGCCGCCCGAGTTGCACCGAGCCGTCGTCGGCGACCTCGATGTCGTCGATGATGCGGACCCCGTGCCCGAGCCGGTCGGCGCCGCACCACTGGAGGGCCTGCCAGATGGACGGCAGCCCGAAGGCCTCGCCCGCGTGGATGGTGAAGTGGTTGTTCTCGCGCTTGAGGTACTCGAACGCGTCGAGGTGCCGGGTGGGCGGGAACCCGGCCTCGGCGCCCGCGATGTCGAAGCCGACGACGCCGACATCCCGGTAGCGGTTGGCGAGTTCGGCGATCTCCAGCGCACGGGCGGCGTGCCGCATGGCGGTGAGCAGCGCACCGACGCGGATGCGGTGACCGTTCTCCCGCGCCCGCCGCTCCCCTTCCCTGAAGCCCTCGTTGACGGCCTCGACGACCTCTTCGAGGGTGAGCCCGGCCTCCAGGTGCTGTTCGGGCGCGTAGCGCACCTCGGCGTAGACGACGCCGTCCTCGGCGAGGTCCTCGGCGCACTCGGCGGCCACCCGGACGAGTGCCTCGCGGGTCTGCATGACGGCACAGGTGTGCGCGAAGGTCTCCAAGTACCGTTCCAGGGAACCGGAGTCGGCGGCCTCGCGGAACCACAGACCGAGCTTGTCGGCGTCGGTCTCGGGGAGACCCTCGTAGCCCGCCGCACGGGCGAGTTCGACGATCGTGCCGGGGCGCAGGCCCCCGTCGAGGTGATCGTGCAGCAGGACCTTGGGCGCCCGGCGGATCTGTTCCGAGCTCGGGATGTTCTGGATCTGGCTCGTCATTTCCGCACTCTAACGCCTACGCGCGTAGAGCTCCGGTAACGCCGATCCGTCGATACGCAAAGGTGACCCTGCGGACGGGTGGCGTACACCGACGCTTCTGACACTGTTCTGTCATGGCACAGCAAGCGACGCCGGTTCGCAGGGCCCGGCTGGGGAGGGCGCTCGGCCCGGAACCGACGGCGGTGAGCGGAGTGGTGCTGCTGCTCCCGGCCGGCGAGGAGGTCTCGGCCCGTAAGCCGTCCCCCATGGCGGCGACCGCCTCCGTACGGGCGCTGGGGCGCCGTCTGGTGCGGGCGGGACGGACGGAAGGCCTGGTCACCCACGTGGTGCACTACCGGTTTCGGGGCTGGAACGGCAGCGAGGCGCATCTCGCCCGCGACGCGTCCTGGGCCGCCGACGAGGTCGTACGCCGCTACGGTGACGTCCCCGTCTGCCTCGCCGGGATGGACATGGGCGGCCGCGCGGCACTGCACGCGGGCGGCCACGAGGCCGTCAACTCCGTGCTGGCGCTCGCCCCCTGGCTGCCCGAGGAGGACGTGGCGGCGCCACCCGAACCGGTGAAGCAGCTGGCCGGACGGCGCGTGCTGATCGTGCACGGCACCAACGACGCGCGCAGCGACCCGGAGTTGTCGTTCCGCCTCGCGGCGCGCGCGAAGAAGGCCAACCGCGACATCTGCCGCTTCGAGGTGCACTCCGACGGACACTCGCTGTCCCAGCACCGGGGCGAAGTCCTGTCGCTGGCCGAGGACTTCGTACTGGGTACGCTGTTCGGCCGGGCCTTCTCGCGCCCGGTGGAGGACGCGCTCGCGGCGCCGCCACCGCTCGGGCTGCGGATGCCGCTGGCCGCGGGGTTCGGACAGTCGCTGCGGCGCTGACGGAAGTCGGCCGGGCGCCGGTCCGACGTCGGTCAGGCATCAGTCGGGAAGCAGATGGCCCCGTCGTGACAGCAGGAACTTCTTGAAGGCGGCGACCGGCGGGGTGTCCTGGTGGCCGTCGAGCCAGGCGACGCCGATCTCGCGCGCCGCGCGCGGCGCCGTGACCGTCAGCTCGACAACTCCCGGGCGGGGCACGGCCGGTGGCGGCAGGAGGGCGACTCCGAGCCCGGCCGCGACCAGGCCCCGCAGCGTCTCGGCCTCCTCGCCCTCGAAGGCGATGCGCGGCTTGAAGCCCGCCTCCTTGCAGAGATCGTCGGTGATACGGCGCATGCCGTAGCCGGGTTCGAGGGTCACGAATGTCTCGTCGGCCGCCTCGGCGAGTCGGACGCGCCTGCGCGAGGCGAGGCGGTGGTCGACGGGGACCACGAGTCGGAGCTTCTGCTCGTCGAGGCGGCGGGCCATCAGGTCGGGCGCGTCCGGCACCGGCGAGGTGAGGCACAGGTCCAGCTCCCCCGAGCGCAGCCCTTCCAGCATCGCCTCGCCGTAGTTCTGGACGAGGCTGAAGCGGACCCGGGGGTGGTCGACGCGGAAGGCGCGGATGAGCCCAGGGACCGTTTCGGAACCCATGGTGTGCAGGAAGCCGAAGGCGACCTTGCCAGTGGCCGGGTCGGCGTCCGCGCGCACCTCGTCGGCCGCCCGCTCGATCTCGGCCAGCGCCCTCTCCACCGAGGTGAGAAACGTCCGCCCGGCCGCCGTCAACGCGACCGTGCGGCCGCGGCGGGCGAACAGGTCGACGCCCAGGTCCTGTTCGAGCCGGACCATCGCGCGCGACAGCGTCGACTGCGGCACCTGCATCTCCTGCGCGGCCCGGGTGACGTGCTCGGTGCGGGCGACTCCGGCGAAGTACGCGAGCCGCGGCGCGAGCAGCCTCGACATGTGCGCGCTGTCTTCTGTGTCACTGGACGGTGACAGACGACTCTCTGACCTCTGCTGATGCACCATGGGAACGATTATGACGATTCCATGCATTGGACGGATGAAGGGTGGCTGTTTAGGTTCGAGACATGCCTTCCGCCAGTACCGGGGCGTCCACCGTCGTGGACGCCCCCACCGCCGCCGTTCCCGCCGCCGCCTCCGTCGCCTCCATCGACCTCGACTCCCGTATGGCCCCCGGCGGGCCCGGCTATCGGCGGATGAGCTTCGCGCTCTTCCTCGCCGGGGTCGCGACCTTCGCGCTCCTCTACTCCACGCAGGCCCTGCTGCCGCTCGTCTCCTCCGACTTCGGGGTGAGCGCGAGCCGGGCGAGCTGGACGGTGTCCGCGGCGACGGGCGCGCTGGCGCTGTTCGTCCTGCCGATGAGCGCCCTTTCGGAGCGGTTCGGGCGGCGTACGGTGATGACGGCGTCGCTGGCGATCGCCGTGACGGTCGGGATGCTGGTCCCCTTCGCCCCCTCCATCGGCGCGCTCATCGCGCTGCGGGCCGTCCAGGGTGCGGCGCTCGCCGGGCTTCCCGCCTCGGCCACGGCGTACCTCGCGGAGGAAGTGCGGCCCAAGGCGCTGATCACCGCGATCGGGCTGTTCGTCGCGGGCAACAGCGTCGGCGGGATGAGCGGACGGGTCATCACCGGGTGGGTCGCGCAGGAGTGGGGCTGGCGGGTCGCCGTCGGCGTGATCGGGATCGTCGCGGTCGGCTGCGCGATCGCCTTCCGGCTGCTGCTGCCCGCGCCGCGGCACTTCGTGGCGGGGTCACTGCGGCCGCGGGTGCTGGCCCGTACCGTCCGTGACCACCTCGCGAACCCCCTGCTGCGCCGGCTGTACGCGATCGGTGCGCTGTTCATGATGGTGTTCGGCGGGGTCTACACGGTGATCGGGTACCGGCTGACCGAGGCGCCGTTCTCCTTGCCGCAGGGCATCGTCGGGTCGATCTTCCTGGTGTACCTGGTCGGTACGGTCTCGGCGTCCACGGCCGGGAAGCTGGTGGGCCGGCTCGGGCGGCGCGGGGCGCTCTACCTCGCGGGCGGCACCACGGCCTCGGGGCTGCTGCTGTCGCTGGCCGACTCGCTGGTCGTCGTACTGCTCGGGCTGGTGCTGATCACCGCCGGATTCTTCGCGGGGCACGCGGTCGCGTCGTCGTCCGTGAGCCATACGGCGAAGCGGGGACGGGCGCAGGCTTCGGCGCTGTACCAGTCGGCGTACTACGTCGGGTCCAGCGCGGGCAGCACGCTGGGCGCGGTCGCGTTCCACTCGGGTGGGTGGGGCGGGACGGTGGGGCTTGGGTTGCTGGCGGTGCTCGGGGTCGTGGGTATCACGGTGGCGGGGTCCCATGCGGCACGGCGGTCGTCGCCGGTCGGCGTGGGCGCCTGAGGCCGGGGCGCCTGCGGGCCTCGTTACTGCGGGCAATCGTGCCGCCAGGGGCGGCACGGGTGGGCGCAGCGGCACCCCGTGAACGCCGGGCTGCGTGACCCACCCCTGCCCAGCACCAACCCCGGGTGACAAGGAAACAAGGGGCGCCCGGGGTTTGCCCACCCACCCCGGGTGAGCGTTCAAACCAGGGGTGAGAGGGGTTTGCCCACCCACCCAGGTACCCGGGGTTTGCCCGCCCACCCCCGTGAGCTGGGGGTTTTCGTGGTTGGGGGGTCATTGTCAGTGGGCTGCGGTAGCTTCCGGGGTGTCGGCACAACGGTGCGTCGGCACGACGGAGACAGCCACAGGGGTGGGTTGGCCATGAGCGACGGTACGGCGACGAGCACGGACCTCGACGTCCGGCTGGAGAAGCACCGGGTCGAGCTGACGGGGTACTGCTACCGGATGCTGGGCTCCTCCTTCGAGGCCGAGGACGCCGTGCAGGACACGATGGTCCGCGCCTGGCGCAGCTACGACAAGTTCGAGGGCCGCTCCTCGATGCGGTCCTGGCTGTACCGGATCGCGACGAACGTATGCCTGGACATGCTGAACGCGGGAAACAAGAGGGCCCGGCCCATGGATCTGACAGCACCCTCGCCGCTGGCCCAGGCGGCGCTCACCCCTCGCGCGGACAACACCTGGCTGGAGCCGATGCCCGACGCCCGGGTCCTGCCGACGGTCAGCGACCCGGCCGAGGCCGCGGTGGCCAAGGAGTCGGTGCGGCTCGCGTTCATGGCCGCCCTGCAGCAACTGCCGCCCAAGCAGCGGGCCGTGCTCATCCTGCGCGAGGTGCTGGCGTGGAAGGCCGCCGAGGTCGCCGAGCTCCTCGGTACCACCGTCGCCTCGGTCAACAGCGCGCTCCAGCGGGCCCGCGCGACCCTCGCCGACAGCGACGCCACGGGTGCGGAGGCGGCCACCTCCGACCCGCTCGACGAGGAGCAGCAGAAGCTTCTGGAGCGCTATGTCGCGGCGTTCGAGGGATACGACATGACGGCGCTGACCGCGCTCCTCCACGAGGACGCGATCATGACGATGCCGCCGTTCGACCTGTGGCTGCGCGGCACGGACGACATCACCGGGTTCATGACGACGCTGGGCGCTCCCTGCGAGGGCTCGCGTCTGGTCCCGGTCGAGGTCAACGGACTGCCGGGCTTCGCGCAGTACAAGCCGGACCCGGAGTCGGGCGGCTATGTGCCGTGGGCCGTGCAGGTGCTGGAGATCTCAAAGGGGCGGATCACCGGGTTCCACTGCTTCCTGGACACCGCCCGCTGGTTCCCGCTCTTCGGGCTGCCCCTCAGCCTCGAAGCGGAGGCCGACCAGGTCGAGTAGGGCGCGCAGGGCCGGGTCGGGTCCCCGCAGCCGTATCCGGCCCCCGGCCCGCCGGGCGGCGAGCTCCAGTCTGGCCAGTACGTCGACGGCGGCCAGGCCCGGCGGCCCGATGCCCGCGACATCGCAGACCACGACCCCGTCCCCGGTGGCCTCCAGCAGTGCGCGCACGTCGTCGCAGAGCCGGGGTACGTCGTCCCGATGGACGGGTCCCGGCAGGGCGAGTACGGCAGGTGTCGTGGCATCCACGCTCGGTAGACCAGCCGAGGGCGCGGAACTCATCGGCGGACGGTGCGTCACCGGCTCCGGCATGCCGAACGGGACCGGCGGAGGTCCACCGGTCCCGTTCCGACTCAAGGAGACAGCGCAGGTCAGGCGATTCGCTCCAGGACCACCGGGGCGGCCTTGAAGTCCGTGCCCGCGGCCGCGATGTCGTACGAGCCCTCGACGGACTGAAGGGCGTACTCGAAGCGCTCCGGGGTGTCCGTGTGCAGGGTCAGCAGGGGCTGGCCCGCGGTGACCGTGTCGCCGGGCTTGGCGTGGAGCTCGACGCCCGCGGCGGCCTGCACCGGGTCCTCCTTGCGGGCGCGTCCGGCGCCCAGGCGCCAGGCGGCGATGCCGATGTCGTAGGCGTCGAGGCGGGTGAGGACACCGGAGGAGGGAGCCGTGACGACGTGCTGCTCGCGGGAGGTGGGCAGTTCGGCGTCCGGGTCGCCGCCCTGGGCGGCGATCATGCGGCGCCAGACGTCCATCGCGGAGCCGTCGGCCAGGGCCTTCGCCGGGTCGGCGTCCTTCACGCCCGCCGCGTCGAGCATCTCGCGCGCCAGGGCGATCGTCAGCTCGACGACGTCGGAGGGGCCGCCGCCCGCCAGGACCTCGACGGACTCGCGGACCTCCAGGGCGTTGCCCGCCGTGAGGCCGAGAGGGGTGGACATGTCGGTGAGGAGGGCTACCGTCTTCACGCCGTGGTCCGTGCCGAGGCCGACCATGGTGGAGGCCAGTTCGCGGGCGTCCTCGATGGTCTTCATGAAGGCGCCGGTGCCGACCTTCACGTCCAGGACCAGCGAGCCGGTGCCCTCGGCGATCTTCTTGGACATGATGGAGGAGGCGATGAGGGGGATCGCCTCGACCGTGCCGGTCACGTCACGCAGGGCGTAGAGCTTCTTGTCGGCGGGGGCCAGGCCGTCGCCCGCCGCGCAGATCACCGCGCCCGTGGTGTCGAGGACGTGCAGCATCTCCTCGTTGGAGAGCAGCGCGCGCCAGCCGGGGATCGACTCCAGCTTGTCGAGGGTGCCGCCGGTGTGGCCGAGGCCGCGCCCGGACAGCTGCGGGACGGCAGCGCCGCAGGCCGCCACGAGTGGGGCCAGCGGCAGCGTGATCTTGTCGCCGACGCCGCCCGTGGAGTGCTTGTCGGCGGTCGGGCGGGACAGCGCGGAGAACTCCATGCGCTCGCCGGAGGCGATCATCGCGGCGGTCCAGCGGGCGATCTCGCGGCGGTTCATGCCGTTGAGCAGGATCGCCATGTTGAGGGCGGCCATCTGGTAGTCCGCGACCTCGCCGCGGGTGTACGCGTCGATGACCCAGTCGATCTGCTCGTCGCTGAACTCACCGCGGTCGCGCTTGGTGCGGATGACGGAGACGGCGTCCATGGCCATGGCTTTCCTTCCGAAGACTTCGAAAATCCGCGGCCCCTCCCGATCGGTCGTCCATCGTCCGATCGTCGGGAGGGGCCGCACAGGCGTTACTTGGTGAGGTACTCCGGCCCGAAGGCCTGCGGCAGCATCTCGGAGAGCGGCAGGATTCCGGCCGGGGTCTCCAGGATCAGTTCGGGCCCGCCGAACTCGTAGAGCAGCTGTCGGCAGCGCCCGCACGGCACGAGGATCTCGCCCCGCCCGTCGACGCAGGTGAAGTGCGTCAGGCGGCCGCCGCCGGTGTTCTGCAGCTGCGAGACCAGTCCGCACTCGGCGCACAGTCCGAGCCCGTACGAGGCGTTCTCGACGTTGCAGCCGGTGATGACGCGGCCGTCGTCGACGCGCGCCGCGACTCCGACGGGGTAGCGCGAGTACGGGGCGTACGCACGGGACATGGCGTCCCGCGCGGCGGCGCGCAGGGCCTCCCAGTCGACGGTCACGGAGCCCTCGTCGGCGGAGGTCACTTGCCCTGTCCCTTGCGGTAGGGCAGGCCGTCGGCCTTCGGCATCCGCAGGCGCTGCGCGGAGAGCGAGAGGACCAGCAGGGTGATGACGTACGGCGTGGCGGTGACGATCTGGCTGGGGACCTCGTCCGTCAGGGCGTACCAGAGGAAGACGAGCACGCCGATCACGAGAGCGATCACGGCGGGCACCAGCTTCTTCTGGATCAGCAGCCAGATCGCGCCGATGACCAGCAGGAGAGCGCCGAGCAGCAGCAGCGCGTGGACGTTTTCCGAGCCGCCGCGCAGGTGGAGGCTGTCGGTGTAGCCGAACAGGCCCGCACCGAGGGCGAGTCCGCCCGGCATCCAGTTGCCGAAGATCATCGCGGCGAGACCGATGTAACCGCGGCCGCTGGTCTGGCCCTCCAGGTAGAAGGGGTTGGCGACGATGGAGAGGAAGACTCCGCCGAGGCCGGCCAGACCGCCGGAGATGATGACGGCGAGGTACTTGTACTTGTAGACGTTGACGCCGAGGGACTCGGCGGCCACCGGGTTCTCACCGCAGGAACGCAGGCGCAGACCGAAAGAGGTGCGCCACAGGATCCACCAGCTGGCGGGAACCAGCGCGATGGCGATCAGGGTCAGCCAGGACACGTTGGTGACGAGACCGCCGAGCAGGCCGGCGATGTCCGAGACGAAGAACCAGCCCTTCTGGTTGAGGGTGCTGAGTCCGTGGGAGAGCCCTGGCACGGTGAAGTCGCCGAGTGAGTCGACCGGCGGGGACTGCTTCGCCGAGCCACCCTCCTTGCCCTCGAAGGCGAGCGGGGCGAGGTAGCGGGTGGCGCCGAGCGCCAGGATGTTGATGGCCACACCGGAGACGATGTGGTTGACGTTGAAGGTGATCGTGACGATCGCGTGCAGCAGGCCACCGATGCAGCCGCCGATGATGCCGATGACGACACCGGTCCACGGGCCCCACTGGTAGCCGGCCCAGGCGCCGAACCAGGTGCCGAGGATCATCATGCCTTCGAGGCCGATGTTGACGACGCCCGCGCGCTCGGCCCACAGACCGCCGAGACCGGCCAGGCCGATCGGGACGGCCAGTTCGAGAGCGGTGGACATCTGGCTGACGTTGGTGATGCCGTCGGCGCCGGTGATGATGCGGACGATCGAGGTCAGCGCCAGGGCGCCCGCGATGACCAGCAGAAGGGCGGGCAGCGACATTCGTCGACCGCTGGGCGCCGCGGGCTGCAGCGTGGGCTGGTTGACGTCGGTTGCGGTGGTCATCGGCCCGCCACCTCCTTCTTGGTGTTGTTGTCAGAGGAGGCGCCGAGGACGTTGCCCGCGGCGAGCTCCGCGCCGACGCGGCGCTGCTGGCGACGGAGACCCCACTCGCGTACGCCCTCGTACGAGACGACGACCGCGATCACGATCAGGCCCTGCATGATGACCGCGATCTCTTTGTCGTAGCCGTGGAAGTCGAGTTCGGGCGAGGCCTTGTCGAGCCAGGCCCAGAGCAGGGAGGCGAAGGCGATGCCCGTCGGGCTGTTGCGGCCCAGCAGGGCGATGCCGATGCCGATGAAACCGATGCCGGTCGGGAAGTTCAGGCTGTAGGTGTGCGAGTCACCGAGCAGGATCGGCAGGCCCGCGAGGCCCGCCAGGCCGCCGGAGAGCAGCATGGCGGTGAGCACCATGCGCTTGGGGTTCACACCACTGGCCGCGGCGGCGGACTCGGAGGCGCCCGAGGCGCGCAGGTCGAAACCGAAGCGGGTGCGGTTGAGGACGACCCAGTAGCCGATGCCGAGCAGGGCGGCGAGGATGACCAGGCCGTAGATCTCGCCGGCGTCGCCCATGTTGAAGCCGGGCACCCAGCCGGACTTCTTCATCTCGCCGGTGGTGTTGTTGTTGCCGGCCTTGACGCCGAAGACGTCGGGCAGCCACAGGTAGGCGATCACTGAGGTCGCGATCGCGTTGAGCATGATCGTCGCGACGACCTCGCTGACGCCCCGGGTGACCTTGAGGACGCCCGCGATGCCGGCCCAGAACGCGCCCGTGAGGATTGCGGTCAGCATCAGCAGCGGGACCTGGAGCGCCGCGGGCAGCGCGACGTGGGCGCCGACGACCGCGGCCATCATGGCGGCGAGCTGGTACTGCCCGTCCACGCCGATGTTGAACAGGTTCATGCGGAAGCCGACGGCCACCGCGAGGGCCGCGATGTAGTACAGGGTGGCCTGGTTGATGATCAGGACCTGGATGTCGGAGAACGTGGCCTGCTCGAACATGATCGAGTACGGCTCGAACGGGCTCTTCCCCGAGGCGAGCAGCACGACCGAGGTCAGTGCCACGGCCACGACGAGCGCGATGACCGGCCCGGCCACCGCGAGGAGCAGGCGCTCCTTGTCGAACTTCTTCATCAGCGGGCCTCGTCTTCCGGGGCGTCTGCCGGGGTCTCGGCGGGCTCTTCGAGCTCTGCCTGCTCGGCGAGCTCTTCGTTCTCCAGGTGCCCGGAGGCGGCGCCGGTCATGGCCGTGCCGAGCTCCTCCGGGGTGATGGTCGCCGGGTCGGCGTCCGCGACCAGCTTGCCGTTGTAGATCACCCGGAGGGTGTCGGACAGGCCGATCAGCTCGTCCAGGTCGGCGGAGATCAGCAGGACGGCCAGGCCCTCACGGCGGGCCGCACGGATGTGGTCCCAGATCGCGGCCTGCGCGCCGACGTCCACACCGCGGGTGGGGTGGGCGGCGATCAGGAAGCGCGGCTGGTGGCTCATCTCGCGGCCGACGATCAGCTTCTGCTGGTTGCCGCCGGAGAGGGAGGCCGCGGTGACGTCGATGCCGGGGGTACGGACGTCGTACTCCTCGACGATCCGGCGGGTGTCGGCCTGGGCGGCCTTCGGGGCCAGCCAGAAGCCCTTGGCGTTGGGCTTCTCGGTGACATGGCCGAGGATGCGGTTCTCCCAGAGGGGGGCCTCCAGGAGCAGGCCGTGGCGGTGGCGGTCCTCCGGGATGTAGCCGATGCCCTCCTCACGGCGCTTGCGGGTGGGCAGCGAGGTGATGTCGTCGCCGAGGAAGCGGATGGTGCCCGAGTCCGCGGACTTGAGGCCGATCAGCGCGTCGATGAGCTCGGTCTGACCGTTGCCCTCGACACCGGCGATGCCCAGTACCTCGCCCGCGTGGATCGTGAACGAGATGTCGTCGAGGAGACGCCGTACGGAACCGCGCTTGACCTCGTCCATGAGCAGGCCGGCCGACGATTTGCCGGTCGACACCATGCCCGAGGCGTAGACCGTGAGGTCCTTGACCTCGATCACGGCCTTGTCGGTGACCGTCGACTCCGCGGTCTCCGGCGTCGGCAGCTCGCTGCCGACCATCAGCTCCGCGAGCTGGCGCGGGGTGGTCTCGGACGGTACGGCGGTGCCGACCGTGGTGCCGCGCCGGATCACCGTGATCTCGTCGGCGACCGAGAGGACCTCGCCCAGCTTGTGGGAGATGAAGATGACCGACAGGCCCTCGGACTTGAGCTCGCGGAGGTTCGCGAAGAGCGCGTTGACCTCCTGCGGGACGAGGACCGCGGTGGGCTCGTCGAGGATCAGGATCCTGGCGCCGCGGTAGAGGACCTTGAGGATCTCCACGCGCTGACGGTCGGCGACACCGAGTTCCTCGACGAGGACGTCGGGGCGCACGCCGAGGCCGTACCGCTTGGAGATGTCCAGGATCTGGCGGCGGGCCCGGCCGCCGATGCCGTACAGCTTCTCGCTGCCCAGGACGACGTTCTCCAGGACCGTGAGGTTGTCGGCGAGCATGAAGTGCTGGTGGACCATGCCGATGCCGCGCGCGATGGCGTCGGCGGGCGAGGAGAAGACGACGTGCTCGCCGTCGACGGCGATGGTGCCCTCGTCCGGCTTCTGCATGCCGTAGAGGATCTTCATCAGCGTGGACTTGCCGGCACCGTTCTCACCGACGAGGGCGTGGACCGTGCCCTGGCGGACGCTGAGGTGGATGTCGTGGTTGGCCACGACGCCGGGAAATCGCTTCGTGATCCCGGCGAGTTCGACTGCGGTCACCTGACCGTTGACCGCGCCGGCCGGAGGGCTGCTGGACGCGTTGATGGCGCACTCTCCTGAGGGAAAGGGGGTCGTCTACGCGCGTAGCGCCCCTACGGCAACGAAAGGGGCGACGCGCCGCAAGAACGGGGTGCAGGGAGCAGACTCCCTGTACCCCGTTGAGCGGACGTAACCCCGCGGTTACTGGGCGGCTCCGGGGAAGGCCGGGCGGGAACTTCCCCGGGACCGCTTGCTGCTCCTGAGGTTCTGCTCGTCAGCTGGTCTTGACCTTGATCTCGCCGCTGATGATCTTCTCCTTGGCTGCCTTGACGGCGTCCTGGATCGCGGTGTTGCTCTGGTAGACCGGGTTGGAATCAGCCAGGCCGACCTCGCCGGACTTCAGGTCGCCCCGAACGATACCGCTCTCGGGCTTGCCGTCCTTGACCGACTTCGCGAGGTTGTAGACCGCCTTGGCGACATCCTTGGTCGCGGAGGTCAGGATCGAGTCCTTGTACTTCGCGAGGGCTTCCTGCTTGTACTGGTCGGAGTCGACACCGATCGCCCACACCTTGCCGGCGGACGCGGCCTCGATGACACCCTGACCGGAGAGACCGGCCGCCGCGTAGACGACGTCGGCCTTCTTCTCTATCTGGCCCTCGGCGGCCGTCTTGCCCTTGTCGGGGCTGGAGAAGCCACCCTCCTGCGCGGTCTGCGTCAGGTACTGCGAAAGCACCTTGACCTTGCCACCGCTGGTGTCCTTGACACCCTGCTCGAAGCCCGCCTCGAACTTGTGGATCAGCGGGACGTCCACGCCGCCCACGAAACCGACCGTGTTCGTCTTGGTGGCCTTGGCCGCCGCGACACCGGCGAGGTAGGAGGCCTCCTGCTCGGAGAAGACCAGGTCCGCGACGTTCTTCGACTCGACCGTGGAGTCGTCGACGATGCCGAAGGTGGTGTTGGGGAACTTCGCCGCGGCCTCCTTGACGGCCGGGCCGTACGCGTAGCCGATGCCGATGACCGGGTTGTAGCCCTGCTTGGCCAGCGAGACCAGACGCTGCGTCTTGTCGGCGTCGGTCTCACCCTCGGTGGGCTCGACGTCGGCGGTCTTGTAGCCGAACTCCTTCCGCGCCTTGTCCAGGCCGGAGAACGCGGCGTCGTTGAAGGACTGGTCGCCCTTGCCACCGACGTCGTACGCGATGGCGAGACCCTTGGCACCCTTCGACTCCGACGAGCTGCTGCTCTCGCTGGAGGTACCGCCGCAGGCGGTGAGGGCGAGGGCGAGCGAGGCGGTCGCAGCGCCTGCGAGCGCGATGCGGGGAACCCGGCGCATGTGTTGTGCTCCTGTCGTACAAGCGCCTGGCGGAACGTCCTCGGCGCTGGCTTCGCCGCAGATTAACGCGCGTAGACCAACTAGAAAACCCCTTCTGTCCACCTTGTTATCCGGCTGTGCCCGACGCTACCGGTCCGCCGGGCACAGCCTTGCCTACCGCAAAGGCCCGGTGGCGCTGGGTGACCTGCGCGGGGGACCCTCGACGGCCCGCGGGGAGCCATCGGAGAAGTCTCGGGAAACGTGGAAGCGGGGGGGGGGGGGGCGGGGGGCCCGAAGAACACCCCCGCCGCCACCCACCCGTCACAGCCGGGGATCGACCGGCTCGC
>NZ_JBEXDZ010000213.1:0-13976 GCF_040606085.1 Streptomyces sp. NPDC005485
GGGAGCGACTGCGCCCCCCGCTCCGGCCCCGGCGCCCGCGCCCCCGGTGCACGCCGCGCCGACCATCATCGCGCCCCTGGCCCCGCCGGGCGGCGGCACCGTTCACCCGCCTGCCCCCGCTCCCGCGCCGTACGGCCAGCCCGTCGGGCAGCCCGGACCGCCGCCCGGGTACGGGCAGCCACCCGGTCAGACCCCGCCCCCGCCGCCCGGCTACGGCCAGCAGGCCCCGAGTGCGCCTCCCGGCTACGGCCAGCAGCCGCCGGGCGCGCCTCCCGGCTACGGGCAGCAGCCCGCCTACGGTCAGGTCCCCGGGCAGTTCCCCGGCCAGGCCGGTGCCCCCGCCCCGCACGGAGCGCCCCAGGGCGTCCCGCAGGCCGGCGCCGGTGTCGCCGCGGCGCTGCAGGCATTCAAGGAGACGCCCACCGGCCAGCGCTGGACCCAGCAGAACAAGAAGCTGATCCGTGTCGACCTCGGCATCGGAGGCCAGCCCGCGCTGGCCCGCCAGGGCAGCATGGTGCTCTACCAGGGCAAGGTCGACTTCAGCTACAAGGGCGCCGGGTTCGCCGGCCGGATCGTGGGCAACGCGACCGGCCAGGAGATGCAGCTGATGCGCTGCACCGGCCAGGGTCAGGTGTTCCTCGCCGAGAACTCCTCGATGCTGCACCCGATCGAGCTCCAGGGCGACGCCATCTGTGTCTCCGCCGAGAACGTCCTCGCCTTCGACGAGTCGCTCCAGTACGAGGTGCGCCGGATCGAAGGGCACGGCATCCCCGGGGGCGCGCTGTTCACGATGCAGTTCCAGGGCACCGGCACAGTCGTCGTGAAGACGCACGGCGCTCCCGTGGTTCTGCCCGTCACGCCGACGACGTTCGCCGACTGCCAGTCCGTCGTCGCCTGGTCCGCGGCCGCCCAGGTGGTCGTCTCCAGCCAGGTGCGGATGCGGCGCAACGCCTACCCCGGTGACACCGGGGAGAGCGTGAACCTCCAGTTCCGCGGCGCGCCCGGCAATTTCATCGTCGTCCAGCCGTACGAGATCTGAGGGAGCCCGTCATGAACCAGCCGCTCGCGGGCTTCGCCCCGGCACCCGTCACCGCCCGCATGGAGAACCACGGCAACCACATGCTGAAGGTCGCCATGCAGACCGGAAACGACCTCCTCGCGCGCGTGGGCTCGATGGTCGCCTACGAAGGGTTCGTCCAGTACGAGCCCAACCCGCCCGCCGTACGCCAGATCGCGCGGGACTGGATCACCGGTGAGGGCGCACCCCTCATGAAGGCCTCCGGCGACGGGCTGCTCTATCTCGCCGACTACGGCGCGAACGTCGTCGTGATCAACCTGAACGGCGACGCGATCTCCGTCAACGCCACCAACCTGCTCGCCTTCGACGCACACCTCCAGTGGGGCGTCGAACGGGTCAAGGGACTGGCCAAGTTCGCCGGACAGGGCCTGTGGAACACGAAGATCTCCGGCCAGGGATGGGTCGCGCTGACCTCCCGGGGCAAGCCGATCGTCGTCGACTGCGGCGGTGGTGAGGACGAGACGTACGTCGACCCGGACGCGCTCGTCGCCTGGTCGCCGAACCTCAAGGTCAAGGGCAAGCGCAGCTTCAAGGCGCAGTCGCTGATCGGCCGCGGCAGCGGCGAGGCGTACCAGATGGCGTTCTCCGGGCAGGGCATCGTCGTCGTCCAGCCCAGCGAGGACAGCACCGACCGCCTCCGAGTCCGGGGCTGAGGGGGAGCGACACACCATGCAGAGCCCGCTTTTCGGCTACAACGACCTCCAGACCCAGGAGCGCTACAGCCTGCAGAACTCGCAGATGCTGCGCGTCGTCCTGGAGGGTCACGACGACATCCTCGCCCGCAAGGGCACGATGGTCGCGTACCAGGGTCTCGTCGAGTTCGACGCCGAGTACCAGAACAACAGCCAGCACCGCGCGCGTGCGTACACGGGCGAGGGCTTGGACCTCATGCGCTGCCACGGGCAGGGCACGGTCTACCTGGCCAACCTCGCCCAGCACGTGCACCTGGTCGACGTGGACCAGGACGGACTGACCGTCGACAGCAGCTACGTGCTGGCGATGGACTCCGGCCTGCACCACGAGGTCATCGCCGTGGACAGCCAGTACGGCATCTCCGGCTCCGGCAAGTACCAGCTCAACATCACGGGCCGGGGCAAGGTCGCGCTGATGACCTCCGGGATGCCGCTGATGATGCAGGTGACGCCCGACAAATACGTCAACTGCGACGCCGACGCGATCGTCGCCTGGTCCACGAGTCTGCGCGTGCAGATGCAGGCCCAGACGCACTCCTCGGGCGTGTTCCGGCGTCGCGGCAACACCGGCGAGGGCTGGGAGCTGAGCTTCATGGGCAGCGGCTTCGCACTCGTCCAGCCCAGCGAGATGCTGCCGCCGCAGAACGCGGTGATCGGCCAGGGACTGCGCGCCCAGTACGGCGTGGGCCAGCAGGGCGCGCACGCGCAGAACCAGGGCAACGTCTGGGGCTGACCGGGCCCGTCCGGAAGGCAGACGTAAGGGGCGACCGCAATAGCGGTCGCCCCTTACGCATTCCTGTTACGCATTCCTGGATCTCAAAGCCTCGCGCGCGTGGCCTCCACCAGACGTACGACCGACTCGTCGGCGACGCCCGCCACCTCGTCGTACGCGAACCAGCGCAGGTCCAGGGACTCGTCGCTGATCGCCGCAACGGCCCCGGCCGGGGCGAGGGCCGCGTACTGCACATCGAGATGCCAGGCACACGGAGTGTGATGCCGGTCCAGGCGCACCGGACCGCCGGGCAGCAGGGTCAGCCCGGCGATGCCCGACTCCTCGGTGCCCTCGCGCAGGGCGGCCGCCGCCAGCGTCTCGTCGACCGGCTCGCAGTGACCGCCCATCTGGAGCCACATCCGGAGCTTCTTGTGAAGGGTCAGCAGCACGCGCCCGTGCTCCGGGTCGATCACCAGGGCGCTCGCCGTGATGTGCCCGTCCCGGCACGCCTTCCACATTCCGTCGGGATGTACGGCCAGATGGTCCAGGTAGGTCTGGCGCAGCTCCTCTTGGTCCTCGTAGCTCTTCAGTACGAGGACCGCGTCGTCGTGCAGGCTCACTCGGTGCCGTTGCCCTTGTCGTCGTCCTTCGGGGTGTCGTCCGTCGGGGTGTCGTCCTTCGTCAGGTTCGGCTTCTCTCCGGAGCCGCCCGCGGCCTCGCCGAGCATCTTGTCGAGCTCGGAGAAGTCCAGCTGCTCGTGGTGCACGAAGCCGTCCGGGTCGTCCAGGTCGGACGCGGTCGGCAGCATGTCCGGGTGGGCCCACAGACCGTCGCGGCCGTCCACACCGCGCGCGTCCGTGAGCGAGGCCCACAGCCGCGAGGCGTCCCGCAGCCGGCGCGGGCGCAGCTCCAGGCCGATCAGCGTGGCGAACGTCTGCTCAGCGGGACCGCCCGTGGCACGGCGGCGGCGCAGCGTCTCGCGCAGCGCGTCGGCGGACGACAGGCGCGGCTTGGCGGCGGAGTGCACCACCGCGTCCACCCAGCCCTCCACCAGGGCGAGAGCCGTCTCCAGGCGAGCCAGGGCGGCCTTCTGCTCCGGCGTGTCCTCCGGCTGGAACATGCCCTGCTGCAAGGCGTCCTGCAGCTGCTCGGGATTGGACGGGTCGAGCTGGCCGACCACGTCCTCCAGCTTGGCCGTGTCGACCTTGATCCCGCGCGCGTACCCCTCGACCGCACCGAACAGGTGCGAGCGCAGCCACGGTACGTGCGCGAAGAGACGCTGGTGGGCGGCCTCGCGCAGGGCGAGATACAGCCGCACCTCCTCCTGGGGGACGCTCAGGTCCTTGCCGAACGACTCGACGTTCAGCGGCAGCAGGGCCGCCTTGCCGGCCGGGCCGAGCGGCAGGCCGATGTCGCTCGATCCGACGACCTCGCCCGCGAGCACGCCCACGGCCTGTCCGATCTGCGTACCGAACATGGCGCCGCCCATGGAGCGCATCATGCCGATCAGCGGGCCCGCCATGGCCTGCATCTCCTCCGGCAGGACGTCGCCCATGGCCGCGCCGACACGCTCGGCGACCGGGTCGACGAGCTCCTTCCACACCGGCAGGGTCGCCTCGACCCACTCCGCGCGGCTCCAGGCCACGGCGGAACCGGAGCCGGACGGCAGCGACGTCGCGTCGTCCAGCCACAGGTCGGCCAGGCGCACGGCCTCCTCGACCGCGGAGCGCTCGGCGGGGCCGACGCTCGCGTCCTTGGTGCCGTCGGAGGTGCCCTGGGAGACCGTCTGGCGGGCGATCTGCTTGGCCATGTCCCAGTTCACCGGGCCGCCCTCGTACGAGAGCATCTGGCCCAGTTGCTGGAACGCGGCGCCCAGGTCGCCCGGGTTCAGGGAACCGAACATGGCTGCGAGCGGATTGTCGGCGCCTGGGCCGCCGGCTCCGGGCGACCCGAAACCGAACGGTCCCTGACCACCACCGCTCTGCTGGTCCTTCTTCTTGCCCTCGTCGCCGTTCTCCGGCTCCTCCGGCGGAAGGCCGAATCCGAATGGGGTGTCACTCACGGGATTCCTCGGCTGGTAAGGCCGCCGGTACTTTCCGACGGCGGCTGCCCGACAACACCACCCAGCGTAGACACCGCGGCGCCCGTTCGGGCCTCGGTGCCCCGCCGACTCCTGGCCTGCGGCAGGATGGATGCCACCTGGTACGTACGCGTCACGCGCGTCCGTTACTGAAGACAACCGCTGGAGACGCCCGGTGAGTTCCCCAGATCCACAGGTTCGCGCAGCGCGAAACCTCGCAACCAGCCCGGCCCCGCGCGGGCCCGTCGTCGCGGTCACCGGTGCCGCGTCCGGCGTGGGCGCACTGCTCACCGAGCGGCTCGCCGCCAGTGAGGAGATCAAGCAGGTCATCGCCATCGACGAGCGGCGGGGCGAGTGCGCGGGCGCCCAGTGGCACATCCTGGACGTCCGCGACCCGGCGATCGCGGAGAAACTGCGCGGGGCGGACGTCGTGGTGCACCTGGCCCTCGACCTCGATCTGGAGACCGACGCGGCCGCCCGGACGGCGTACAACGTCCGGGGGACGCAGACCGTGCTCACGGCCGCCGCCGCGGCCGGCGTCCACCGTGTCGTCCTGTGCACCTCCGCGATGGTCTACGGAGCGCTGCCCGACAACGAACTGCCCCTCTCCGAGGACGCCGAACTGCGGGCGACCGCCGAGGCCACGGGCGTGGGCGACCTCCTGGAGATCGAGCGGCTCGCCCGGCGGGCCCCGCGCGCCCACCCGGGACTCAACGTCACCGTCGTACGGCCCGGCGTCCTCGTCGGCGGCACCGACACGGCTCTGACCAGGTACTTCGAGTCGCCCCGGCTGCTCGTGGTCGCCGGGTCGCGGCCCGCCTGGCAGTTCTGTCACGTCGAGGACCTGTGCAGCGCTCTGGAGTACGCCGTCCTGGAGAAGGTCGACGGGGAACTCGCCGTCGGCTGCGACGGGTGGCTCGAGCAGGAGGAGGTCGAGGAGCTCAGCGGGATCCGGCGGATGGAACTGCCGTCGGCCGTGGCTCTCGGCGCGGCCGCCCGGCTCCACCGGATCGGGCTCACTCCGTCCCCGGCCGGGGACCTGGCGTACACGATGTACCCCTGGGTGGTAAGCGGGAGCCGGCTGCACGACGCCGGGTGGCGGCCGCAGTGGACCAACGAGGAGGTACTCGCGGAGCTGCTCGAGGAGGTCGCCGGCCGGCACACCGTCGCCGGGCGACGGCTGGGGCGCAAGGACGCGACGGCGGCGGGCGCCGCGGGAGCGACAGTCGCGCTGCTCGGTACGGCTGCGGTGGTCCGGCGGGTGCGGAAGGCCCGACGGCGCATCTGAGGCAGGAACTTCTGCAGGGACGCCATTTCCAAGACGCTCCGTCTGCGGAACGCTCGATCTGTAGGACGCTCCAAACGACCACGCGCGCGTGCCGGGTGAAAGCTCTATTTCTCGGTGTCCTTGGTGTGGGGCACGATGGGGGTATGGCACCCATCAACGACCATCCCGGTGAGCGCGCGGCACAGGATCCCATCCGGCTGCTGGCGATTCGCGAGGAACCGCTGTCCCTGGACGAGGTCTTCCGGGCCGTCGGGGACGACGCGGCCGGCGGGACGGCGCTGTTCGTGGGGACCGTGCGCAATCACGACGAGGGCGCGGACGTCGACGCGCTGGGGTATTCGTGCCACCCCAGTGCCGAGGCGGAGATGCGGCGGATCGCCGAGAAGGTGTGCGCCGAGTACCCGGTCCGGGCGCTCGCTGCCGTCCACCGGGTCGGTGACCTCGGTGTGGGTGACCTCGCCGTCGTCGTCGCCGTGTCGTGCCCGCACCGCGGCGAGGCCTTCGAGGCCTGCCGCAAACTGATCGACGACCTCAAGCACGAAGTGCCGATCTGGAAGCACCAGCAGTTCTCCGACGGCACGCAGGAGTGGGTCGGCGCTTAGGGGCTGCTGAGCCGCCGCGCCGGGCGTCCGGTTGCGTAACCGCCCCCCTGGCGTGAGCGTTGACACAGCGGATGGTTAATCTGCTGATCAGTCAGTTGCGGTCGCGCACGGGGTTGGGAGGTCGGCATGGCGGCTCTCGCCTGGTTGCTCATTCCGCTGGTGGCGGCGATCGGCGCCGGTCTGTGGGGCAGTTGGGTCAGCCGGAATCGCAGGACCGCGGGAGACGGCACCGAGCTCGCGGGCTACACACGCTTCCGCGAGGCCATGGAGAAGTCCGGCTCGGGCACCTGAGCCCGGTCGCACCCAGGGCCTGATCCGACGGACAGGCCTTCGCCCGCCCGCTCGTACGGACGGCCCCGGCGGTACGCCCTCAGCAAGGTCCCGTACTGTCGTGGCATGCCACGCCGCACCGCGACGATGCTCGCCTCCACCTTGATTCTGATCGCACTCCTGTGCGCGGGAGTGTTCATCAAAGTGCCCTATGCGGAGATGTCTCCGGGGCCGACGGTGAACACGCTGGGCGAGCACGGCGGTGAGCCGGTGCTGCAGATCACCGGCCACAAGATCTATCCCACGACCGGTCACCTGAACATGACGACGGTCAGGGTCACCAGCGCCGACTACAAGATGAACCTCGTAGAGGCCGTGTACGGCTGGCTGGCGCACGACAACAAGGTGGTCCCGCACGACACGCTCTACCCCGACGGCAAGACGGAGGAGCAGTCGACGCAGGAGAACGCCGAGGAGTTCAGCCAGTCCCAGGAGAGCGCCAAGGTCGCGGCCCTGAAGGAGCTGGACATCCCGGTGAAGTCCTGGGTGATCGTCTCCACCGTCGTCAAGGACACGCCGGCCGAGGGCAAGCTGCACGCGGGTGACGTGATCAAGGCCGTCGACGGTACGAAGGTGAAGGCGCCCGACGACGTCGCGAAGCTCGTCACCAAGCACGAGCCCGGCGAGAAGGTCACCTTCACGATCGTGCCCGCCAAGGAGCAGGCCGCCGCCGAGAAGGAGAACAAAACGGCGACCGGGACGCAGGACGTGACGATCACCACCGCGAAGTCCGACGACGAAGGCGTGAGCCGTGCCATCGTCGGGATCTCGGCCGGAACCGACCACACGTTCCCGTTCACCATCGACATCAAGCTCGCCGACGTCGGTGGCCCCAGTGCGGGCCTGATGTTCGCGCTGGGCATCGTCGACAAGCTGACCCCGGGCAATCTCACCGGCGGCAAGTTCGTGGCCGGCACCGGAACCATCGACGACGACGGCACGGTCGGCCCGATCGGCGGCATCGAGATGAAGACCGTCGGCGCCCGCGAGAAGGGCGCCCAGTACTTCCTGACGCCCAAGGAGAACTGCGCGGCCGCCGCCAAGGACACCCCCGGCGGCCTCACGCTCGTCAAGGTGCACACCATCGACGACGCGCTGAGCGCCCTGAAGAACATCAGCAGCGGCAAGACCTCCGACCTGCCGAAGTGCACCACCAAGGGCTGACAACCGCCTGTGCCGTACGTCGTTGGGGGCGCCCCGGAAACCCGGGGCGCCCCCAACGAGGTATGCGAGGACGTCAGTCGGCGAACGTCGCCGACAGTGCCTCGGCCAGGCCCGGCACCAGGCCCGAGCCGGTGAGCACCTCCGTCGGCGTGTCCTTCTCGCGCAGCCTGACCGCCGAGTCGCGGGCCCCGTCGCGCAGCACACCGACCGTCATGCGCACCTCCTGGCGGTCGGGGTGGCTAGCGACCCACTTCGCGAGCTGCTTCTCGCCGAGACCCTCGGGAATCGAGGCCTCCGCGGACGGCGGCAGCATCAGCCGCTCCACGGTGAGCGCGCAGCCGACCACGGCGTCCGGCCAGGCGATGGTGCCGAGGAACTTGTCCAGCGGCGTGTCGGCAGGGATCTCGTCCTGCTCCACGGGGGTGAGACCGGTGGTCTCGGGCTCGTCCTGCAGACCGAGCTGGGCCGCGAGGCCGGGTTCCTGGGTCCGCAGGCGCGCGGTGTCTACGAGGGCGAAAAGGCGGGCGGGCTGGTCCCAGCCGAGGGTGGAGGCGTACTCGTCGATCTCGAGTACGGCCCGCGTGAGCGGGCTCGCTGCCATGGGAGTGTTGGACATGGTCACAATCCTGCCTCGGAAGTACCCCGAACCGGGAACCGAGTAAAGCGTGAGTAAGTTGCATAGGTGAGGCTCCACGATCACCGAGCCTGACGGATGGTCCGCGATCACGGGGGCCTGACGGATCAACAGCGAACTTCGAGGTGCGCACCTTGGCTTTCCAGATGCCGGACCGCGGCGGAGGCCCGACGGGGCCGCGGATCAGAGTCGGCCGACCGTCCCGGCGGGTCCGGACCCTGCTCATGACCCTGGGCGTCCTGGCCGTACTGGCCATGGCGTTCGTCATGTTCGCGGGGTTCTGGACGGACTGGCTCTGGTACCGGTCGGTCAAGTACTCCTCCGTCTTCACGACCACCCTGTCGACCAAGATCGGGCTCTTCTTCGTCTTCGGCCTGCTCATGGCGGCCGCGGTCGGAGTGAACATCTGGCTGGCGCACCGGCTGCGCCCGCCACTGAGCGCCATGTCGATGGAGCAGCAGAACCTCGACCGGTACCGGATGGGCATCGCGCCCTACAAGAGGTGGCTGCTGCTCGCCATCACCTCCCTGGTGGGGCTGATCGCGGGCGCGTCCGCCTCCGGCCAGTGGCGCACGTGGCTGATGTGGGTCAACGGAGTGCCCTTCCACCAGAAGGACCCCCAGTTCCACCTGGACGTCTCCTTCTACGCCTTCGACCTGCCGTGGTACCGGTTCCTGCTGGGCTTCGGCTTCGCCGCCACGGTGCTCTCGCTGATCGCCGCCGCGCTCACGCACTACCTGTACGGCGGCCTCAGGATCACCAGCCCGGGAGCGCGTGCCACGGCCGCGGCCACCGGGCACCTCTCGGTGCTCCTCGGCGTCTTCGTCGCCCTGAAGGCGGTCGCCTACTGGCTCGACCGGTACGGGCTCGCGGTGAAGTCCAGTGACTTCAAGGCGACCGGTAACTGGACGGGCCTGAGGTACGTCGACGCCAACGCCTACCTGCCGGCCAAGACGATCCTGTTCTGCATCGCCGTCATCTGCGCCCTGCTGTTCTTCGCCACCCTGTGGCGGCGCACCTGGCAGCTGCCCGTCATCGGCTTCGGCCTGATGGTGCTCTCCGCGATCCTCATCGGCGGCCTGTACCCGGCGATCGTCCAGAAGTTCCAGGTCCAGCCGAACGAGCAGGCCAAGGAAGCGCCGTACGTCGAGAAGAACCTGAAGGCGACGCGCGAGGCGTACGGGATCGACCAGACCAAGGTCGCGGACTACGCCGGCAAGTCCACCACCAAGGACAAGGGCAAACTGCGTTCGGACGCGGCCGACGTGGCCAGCATCCGGCTCATGGACCCCAACGTGGTCTCGCCGACGTTCCAGCAGCTCCAGCAGATGTGGGCCTACTACGGCTTCCCGTCCAACCTGGACGTCGACCGCTACAAGGACCCGACCGGCAAGGTCCAGGACACGGTCATCGGACTGCGTGAACTGAACCTCAACGGCATCCCGAAGAACAACTGGATCAACGACCACTTCCGCTACACGCACGGCTACGGAGTGGTCGCGGCCAAGGGCACCGAGGCCGACCAGGGCGCCCCCGTCTTCACCGAGTCCGACCTGCCCTCCACGGGCGACCTGGGCACGTACCAGCAGCGCGTCTACTATGGCGAGAAGACCACCCAGTACTCGATCGTCGGCGGTCCGCAAAAGGAGATCGACTACTCCGACCGCAGTGGCGAGAAGACCACGAGCTATCAGGGCAAGAGCGGGGTCAACCTCTCCAACCCGATCAACCGGGCCGCGTACGCGGTGGCTTTCAACGAGCCGCAGATCCTCTACTCGGGCGCGATCGGCGAGGGTTCCCGGATCCTCTACAACCGCACCCCCAAGGACCGCGTCGAGGCGGTGGCGCCCTGGCTGACCATCGACGGTGACGCCTACCCGGCCGTCGTCAACCACAAGATCCAGTGGATCGTCGACGCGTACACCACCACCAACGGCTATCCGTACGCCTCCCGCACCACCCTCGGTGACACGACGGCGGACTCGCTGACCGCGGCCAACAACCAGCGTGCGGTGGTGGCCCAGCAGAACCAGGTCAACTACATCCGCAACTCGGTGAAGGCGACCGTCGACGCGTACACCGGCGAGGTCAAGCTCTACCAGTGGGACACCAAGGACCCGGTCCTCAAGACCTGGATGAAGGCGTTCCCCAACACGGTGAAGAAGAAGTCCGAGATCTCGCAGGCGCTCATGGACCACCTGCGCTACCCGCAGGACCTGTTCAAGGTCCAGCGCGAGCTGCTCACCCGCTACCACGTGAAGGACGCGCAGACGTTCCTCAGCGGCAGCGAGGTGTGGCAGGTGCCGGACGACCCGACCAACAAGTCGGGCAGCGCGGTGCCGCCGTACTACCTGAGCATGAAGATGCCCGACCAGCAGAGCCAGGCGTTCTCGCTGACGACCACCTTCACGCCCAACGGCCGCGACAACCTGAGCGCGTTCATGTCGGTCAACGCCGAGGCGGACTCCCCGGACTACGGCAAGATCGACATACTGAAGATGCCGTCCGACGAAGCCGTCGACGGTCCCAAACAGGTGCAGAGCAAGTTCAACTCCAACGAGGTCATCGCCGAGAAGATCAGACTTCTGAGCGGTGGTGGTGCGTCGGAAGTCGAGTACGGCAACCTGCTGACGGTGCCACTCGACGGGGAGTTGCTCTATGCCGAGCCCGTCTACGTACGCGGTGGTGGACTCAAGTACCCCTTGCTTCGCAAGGTGTTGGTCACCTACGCGGGCAAGACGGCCTTCGAGGACACCTTGGAGAAGGCACTCAACGTCGTCTTCGGAGCGGCGAAGGAGACACCGCCTTCGGACACCGGTGACGGGACGACAACGCCACCGGACACCACGCCACCGGACACGGGCAACCCCACGGTCCAAAAGGCGCTGAACGACGCCCAGAAGGCCTTCGACACGGGCCAGGAAGCCCTGAAGAAGGGCGACTGGGAGGCGTACGGGCAGGCGCAGAAGGATCTTGAGGCCGCGCTGAAGCGGGCCAAGGACGCGCAGGCCAAGGCCGACAAGACCGGTGGCGGCAGCAGCGACAAGAGTGGCGACAAGAGCAGCGACAAGGGGTCGAGCAGCGGCTGACCAGGACCCACCTCCGCGCCGTGGTACGGTTGGGACACAACGGCGCGGGGTGGAGCAGCTCGGTAGCTCGCTGGGCTCATAACCCAGAGGTCGCAGGTTCAAATCCTGTCCCCGCTACTGAAAGCGAAGGCCCGGATCCTGATCAGGATCCGGGCCTTCGTCATGTGTGGAACACGGATGTTGATCACTGGGGTCGATCCCAGGCTTTGATCTCGGACCAAGATCACAAGTGTGGATCGCATCTGCCGAGGTACGGGGGCGTGTGCGAGGTGGGGGAATGGTGCGGTGTGAAGACTGCTCCGTGCGGGGGGAGTTGAGGAAATCGTGTTTGACTTGTCTCTCTGTGGGCATGTCGACAAAACGCTGAAGTGACCTCACTGACTGCGGTATACCAGGTGTACCCGGGTTGCAGGTGGTGCGACGATGGACGTTATGGGGGACAAGGCAACTCTGTTGGAGACAGGGCGTTTTGTGCAGCCTTCCGACCGGGACGAAACCGGCGAAGCCGTGGAAGAAGCACGCAGGCGGCTCGCCGCGGAAGCCGGCGACGTCGAGGCGATGAGCGTCCTCGGAGCCATGCTGCTGCGCCGCGGCGATCTCGACGGAGCCGAGCCTCAGCTGCGCGCTGCCACCGCCGCCGGTGACCGTGCGGCCGCCAACAACCTGGGTGTCCTCCTGCATCAGCGCGGCTACGGCGACGAGGCCGCCGGATGGTGGCGCATCGCCGCCGTCGCCGGGTCCGCCGCCGCCGCGCACGCGCTCGGCCGCTACCACCGCGAGCACGGTGACGAGCCCGCCGCCGAGTACTGGCTGCGCCAGTCCGCCGAACAGGGACACGCCCTCGGGGCGTACGCGCTCGCGGACCTGCTGGAGCACCGCGCCGACGTCGGCGCCGAGCAGTGGATGCGCACCGCCGCCGAGCACGGGCACCGCGAGGCCGCCTACCGGCTGGCGCGCGCCCTTGATCGCAGGGCCGTACGCGAGGGCGAGGACGGCTCTGACAACGGTGTCGCGACCGCGGAGGAAGCCGAGCAGTGGTACCGGCAGGCCGCCGCGCGCGGCCACCGGCGGGGCGCACTGCACCTCGGGGCGATCCTGGAGAAGCGGGGCGAGCTCAAGGAGGCCGGGCGCTGGTACCTGACGTCCGCCAAGGACGGCGAGGCGCGGGCCGCCTGCGCGCTCGGCTTCCTGCTGCGCGACGCGGGCGACACCGAGAGCGCCGCCGTGTGGTGGCTGCGGGCCGCCCAGGACGGCGACGGGAACGCCGCCAACGCGCTCGGCGCGCTGCACGCCGAGCGCGGCGAGACCCAGACCGCCGAGCGGTGGTACCGGGCCGCCATGGACGCGGGCGACGTCAACGGCGCGTACAACCTCGGGCTGCTCTGCGCCGAGCAGGGGCGCACCCCGCAGGCCGAACAGTGGTACCGGCGGGCCGCGTACGCGGGACATCGGGAGGCGGCGAACGCGCTCGCCATCCTGCTGCTCCAGGTCGGCGACTCGGCCGGCGCCGAACCGTGGTTCTCCAAGGCCGCGGAGGCCGGCAGCGTCGACGCCGCGTTCAACCTCGGCATCCTGCACGCAGGGCGCGGCACCGAGCACGACGACGCGGCCGCGCTGCGGTGGTACGAGCGGGCCGCGGCGGCCGGGCACACCGAGGCGGCGCTGCAGGTCGCCATCGGGCGGCTGCGGGAGGGTGACGAGCGGGCCGCCGAGCGGCATCTGCGGAGCGCGGCGGGCGGCGGCAGCGCGGAGGCGGCGTACCGGCTCGCGGCCGTTCTCGACGCACGCCGGGCGCCCGCGCCCGCGCACGAACTGGGCGAGCCCGCGCACGAGAAGAGCGAGTGCGAGGAGTGGTACGAGCGGGCGGCGTCCCAGGGGCACCGGCGCGCGCAGGTACGGGTCGGGATGCTGGCCGCCGCGCGGGGCGACGTCGTGGAGGCGGCCCGGTGGTACCGCGAGGCCGCGGAGGCCGGGTCCCGCAACGGGGCGTTCAATCTCGGGCTGCTGCTGGCGCGGGAGGGAAGCGAGCCCGAGGCCGCGCTGTGGTGGGAGCGGGCCGCCGACGCGGGGCACGGCCGGGCGGCGCTCCGGCTCGCGCTGGTCTACGCGCGTCGTGGCGAGCTGGCGGAAGGCCAGCGGTGGGCCGACCGCGCGGTCGCCCTGGGGCCCGCGGAGGTCTCCGAGCGGGCGGCTCGGCTGCGGGATGCGCTGCGGCAGGAGCTGACGGCTTAGGGGGCTTCTGACGGATCTTCGTGGCGTCCGCGCTGATCCGTCAGAAGCCCCCTGGGGACGGCGCCCGCGGACGCG
>NZ_JBEXDZ010000214.1:0-13357 GCF_040606085.1 Streptomyces sp. NPDC005485
CCGAATGGCCGGAGACGGGGTATCAACATATCTGGCGTTGATTTTTGGCACGCTGTTGAGTTCTCAAGGAACGGACGCTTCCTTTGTACTCACCCGCAGAACATTTTCTGGGGCTTTCCTCCGGGCGCTTCCCTTCGGTCTTGCGTTTCCGACTCTATCAGATCCTTTCGGGCTTGATTCCCAGTCAGCGGGCTTGTCTTCTTCGGCTGTTGGGCCGTTCCAACGTCCCTAACTTTAGCGGATTCTCCCGGCAGTTCCTAATCGGGCTGCCGAGTCCAAATCGAATAGAATTCGGGCACGCCGAATTCATCCCATTGGGAGATCGTGCTGAAGGTTTGGGTGCCGCATCAGCGGCGGAGGTGCCACCGCAGAACCGTTACGGCTCCGTGGCAACTCGAAGAACCTTACGGACCGGGCAGGGCAGTGTCAACCTCCCCTGTCAAGATCTTTAATCCAGGTCGCTGAGCCGGCCGCCCGCGTCAGGCTGAGCGTGCTCCACGCGCCGTAGAAGACGGGTCAGGACCTCGCCCAGGACGCCGCGGTCCTCCGCGGAGAGGTCCTGGAGGAGGTCCTCCTCGAAGACCGTGGCCAGGCGCATCGCCTCCAGCCACTTCTCCCGGCCCTCTCCGGTGAGCTCCACGATGACGCGCACGCGGTTGGACTCGTCGCGCTCCCGGGTGACGAGCCCCTCCGTGACCATGCGGTCGATGCGGTGGGTCATCGCGGCCGGTGTCAGGCCCAGCCGTTTGGCGAGGTCGCTCGGGCCCATGCGGTACGGGGCGCCGGAGAGCACGAGTGCCTTGAGGACCTCCCACTCGGCGTTGCTGATGCCGAGCGTGGCGGTCTGGCGGCCGTAGGCGACGTTCATCCTGCGGTTGAGCCGGCCCAGCGCGGAGACGATCTTCTCGACCTGGGGGTCGAGGTCCCGGAACTCGCGCTGGTAGGCGGCGATCTGTTCTTCGAGTGTCGGCTCACTGACGCCGGGGGTGTCGCCCATGGCCGAAGTATCGCACGGGGCCGCTTGGTGTTGAAGTCCTTCGAGGTGTACTGTTTAGGTCTTCTAACTTTAACTTCGAAGTCTTCAGCCCGAACAGCTACGCGCGGAGACTTCACGATCAAGGCAGGTGAAAGTGACCAGGGCGATGGGCGCAGCGATGCGCCGGATCCACGTCGGCAACGCACTTGGAGCGTTCGGGCTGGGCTTTACGGTCCCCTTCCTCTACGTCTATGTGGCGCAGGTGCGGGGACTCGGCTCCATGACGGCGGGCGTCGTGCTCGCCGTCTTTGCCGTGGCCGCTCTTGTCGTGCTGCCGTTCGCCGGGCGGGCCATCGTCCGGCGCGGCCCGCTTCCGGTCCTGCTCACCGCCCTGGTCACTGCCGCCGTCGGAGCAATGAGCCTCGGGCTCGCGAACAGCGCGACGACCGTGGTGCTGTCGGCGGCCGCGCTCGGTGCCGGGCAGGCCGTCATGCAGCCGGCGCTCGCGACGATGATCGTGGACTGCTCCACCACGGAGACCCGGTCCCGGGCGTTCGCCATGCAGTTCTTCCTGCAGAACCTCGGGCTCGGCGTCGGTGGTCTGATCGGCGGCCACATCGTCGACACCTCGCGTGCGAGCTCCTTCACGCTGCTGTTCGCGATCGAGGCGGCGATGTTCCTCGTGCTCGTCGTGATCATGTCGACGGTGCGGATGCCGCACGCTCCGAAGGTCGGCGGTGCGCCGCAGGGCAAGGGCGGAAGCCTGAAGCAGCTGATGGGCAACCGGGCCATGGTGCAGCTGTGCGTGCTGGGCTTCGTGCTGTTCTTCGCCTGCTACGGCCAGTTCGAGTCGGGGCTCTCCGCGTACGGCGTGGAGGCGGCCGGGATCTCGACGTCCGCGCTGGGTACGGCGATGGCGGCGAACACGGCCATGATCGTGGTCGCGCAGTTCGCCGTGCTGAAGTTCGTCGAGCGCCGGAAGCGGTCCCGGGTGATCGCGGCCGTGGGGCTCATCTGGGCCGTCGCCTGGGTCGCAGCCGGGTACGCGGGCCTCGGGCACGGGAGCCAGACCATGGCGACCGCCGCGTTCGTGTCGACGTACGCGCTCTTCGGTCTCGGTGAGGCGATGCTGTCGCCGACGGTGGCCCCTCTGGTGGCCGACCTGGCGCCGACGGGGCTGGCGGGTCAGTACAACTCGGCTTTCGCCCTGGTCAAGCAGCTCGCGCTGGCGATCGGTCCGGCGGTGGGCGGCCCGATGGGGGCGTCGCTGCACGCGCCGTACGTCGTGACGTTCCTGCTGTTCTCGCTGGGCATCACGTTCTTGGCGATGCGGCTGGGGCGACAGCTCACCCCGGTGCAGAACCAGCCGTCGCTGGCGAGAAGCCGCGTGGTCGCGCAGGGAAACACCCCGGCGGAGCCGGTACCGGCGAACGCCTGAGCCGGAGGGGCTGATTTCAGCCCGGCTTTCAGCCCGGCAGAACGAACTCGCACCACACCGCCTTGCCTCCACCCGGGGTGCGTCGCGAGCCCCAGTTGGAGGCGATCGTGGCGACGATCGCGATGCCGCGGCCTGCCTCGTCGGCGGGCTCGGCGCGGCGGCGGCGCGGCAGGTGGTCGTCGCCGTCGGTCACTTCGATGATCAGGCGGCGGTCGGTGCGGCGCAGACGCAGGCGCATGGGCGGGGTGCCGTGCTGGAGGGAGTTGGCGACGAGTTCGCTGGCCGCCAGGACGCCGAGGTCGTGCAGTTCGGTGGGGAAGCGCCAGCTGGTCAGGACGCCGGAGGCGAAGGCACGCGCGCGTGGAGCCGCTTCCACGCCGCCCAGCAGCTCAAGGGCGGCGTTGCGGAAGAGCTCGCCGTCGGGGCCGGTGCGGGCGGGGTGCTGGAGGACCAGGACGGCGACGTCGTCGTCGTGGTCCGCGGTGACGCCGGCCGAGCGGACGAGACGGTCGCAGACGACCTGAGGTGTGCCGGTGGCTCCGGACAGGGCGCGCGCGAGCGCGGCGATTCCCTCGTCCAGGTCGGCGTCGCGCCGCTCGACGAGGCCGTCGGTGTAGAGGACGGCGGTGGAGCCGGGGCCGAGCGCGACGGAGCCCGAGGCGTGGATCCAGCCACCGGTGCCGAGCGGGGGTCCGGTGGGTTCGTCGGCGCGGACCACGGTGCCGCTCTCGTCGCGTACGAGGATCGGCAGGTGGCCCGCGGAGGCGTACACCAGGCGTCCCTCGTTGGGGTCGTGGACGGCGTACGCGCAGGTGGCGATCTGGTTGGCGTCGATCTCGGTGGCGAGGCCGTCGAGAAGCTGGAGGACCTCGTGCGGGGGCAGGTCGAGGCGGGCGTACGCGCGAACGGCCGTACGGAGCTGGCCCATGATCGCGGCAGCGCGGACCCCACGGCCCATGACGTCGCCGATGACGAGCGCGGTGCGGCCGCCGCCGAGGGTGATCACGTCGTACCAGTCGCCGCCGACCGCGGCCTCCGTGCCGCCGGGCTGGTAGGTGGCGGCGATGCGCAGGTCGTCGGGCTCCTCCAGTTCCTGCGGCAGGAGTGAACGCTGGAGGGTGACGGCGGTCTCGCGCTGCTCGCGTTCGCTGGCGCGCAGCCGCTCGGCGGCCTCGGCGTGGTCGGTGACGTCGGCGGCGAAGATGAGCACGCCGCCCGCGCTGTCCTCGGGCACGTCGACCGGGGTGCACGTGAACGTGTAGGAGCGGCCGCCGGGCGCCTTGCGGGACTTGACCGTGCGCGGCTTGGAGCTGCGCAGCACCTGGTCGAGGAGCGGGAGCAGGCCGAGTTCGTCGAGTTCGGGCAGGGTCTCGCGGGCGGGGGCGCCGACGGCGCGGGCGCCGAAGGCCGCTTCGTAGGCGTCGTTGACGTAGGCGACGCGGTGGTCGGGTCCGTGCACGAGGGCGACGAGCGCCGGGACGCGGTCGAGGACCTCGCGGACGGGCAGGTCGTCGATGGCGGGCACGCACGGCGGGTCGTCGGTCAGCTGCTCGGCGCGGGCCGCGGGCACGGAGCCTTCCCCTCGCCGGTCCGGGGTGACCGCGGGGTCGGTCCGTGCCGCGGCGCGGCGCTGCGTTCCGGGGAGCCGGGCGCTCCAGCGCGTGAAGTTCACGAATCCATGCCTTGTGTTTGTCGTCTCCGGCCTGCTCCGGATCCGGCCGGGGGTCCGACCCGCGTGTGCAGACGCTCTGTAGCACTGCGCTCCCGGGGGATACAGCACTGGGGAAGAAGCCTCGTTGGTTCGATGAGCGTGCGCTCGTGGGTTCGGTGAGCGGACGGTGGGCCCGCCCGAGGTCATGGACCAGTCTGGCCGACCGGACCGGCATCCGTCAGACGCCGGCCCTTCCGGTGGAGTTCCTGGGTCCGCTCAGGACGACCCCTTCGGGTCCTGAGGAGGCTTTCCACCGGCCGCGAGTTCGAACTCCGCCCGTGGGTGTTCGAGCGACCCGAGGGACACGATCTCCCTCTTGAAGAGCCCTGACAAGGTCCATTCGGCGAGGACACGGGCCTTGCGGTTGAAGGTGGGCACCCTGCTCAGGTGGTAGACGCGGTGCATGAACCACGCAGGGTAGCCCTTCAGCTTGCGTCCGTAGACATGTGCGACGCCTTTGTGCAGTCCGAGGGCCGCGACGGAGCCGACGTATTTGTGCGCGTACTCCTGGAGGGGCTGTCCGCGCAGTGCGGCGGCGATGTTGTCGCCCAGGACCTTGGCCTGGCGTACGGCGTGCTGGGCGTTGGGCGCGGTCTCCTTGCCGGGTTCCGCGGCGGTGACGTCGGGGACGGCGGCGGCGTCGCCCGCGCCCCACGCGTGCGTGACGCCGTCGACCGCCAGTTGGGCGGTGCACTTGAGGCGGCCGCGTTCGTTCAGCGGGAGGTCGGTGGCCGCGAGGACGGGGTGCGGTTTCACCCCGGCGGTCCACACGACCGTGCGCGTCGGGAAGCGGGATCCGTCGCTCAGGACGGCGACCCGGTCGGCGCACGAGTCGAGGCGGGTCTCCAGGCGTACGTCGATATTGCGTCGGCGCAGCTGGGTGACGGTGTACTTGCCCATCTCCTCGCCCACCTCGGGGAGGATGCGGTTCGAGGCCTCGACGAGGATCCACTTCATGTCGTCGGCCTTGACGTTGTGGTAGTAGCGCGCGGTGTAGCGGGCCATGTCCTCGAGTTCGGCGAGCGCCTCCACTCCGGCGTAACCGCCCCCTACGAAGACGAAGGTCAGGGCCGCGTCGCGGATCGCCGGGTCGCGGGTGGAGGAGGCGATGTCCATCTGCTCGATGACGTGGTTGCGCAGGCCGATGGCCTCTTCGACGGTCTTGAAGCCGATGGCGTACTCGGCGAGGCCCGGGATCGGAAGGGTGCGCGAGATCGAGCCGGGGGCGAGGACGAGTTCGTCGTACGTCAGTTGCTCGGTGCCCCCGTCCTCCGCGGTGGCGAGCGTGGTGAGGGTGACGGTGCGCTTGGCGTGGTTGATGGACTGTGCCTCGCCGATGACGACCCGGCAGCCGTCGAGGACCCGGCGCAGGGGGACGACGACGTGGCGCGGGGAGATGGATCCGGCCGCGGCCTCGGGAAGGAAGGGCTGATACGTCATATAGGGGTCGGGCGAGACCACCACGATCTCCACGTCGCCCCGCCCGAGTTCGGGTTTGAGCTTCCGCTGCAGACGCAGAGCGGTGTACAGCCCCACGTAGCCGCCGCCGACAATGAGAATGCGCACAGGTTCCTTCACCATCCCATGACGCACCCAGCTCTGGAGTTTGTCCACAGGCCCGGCAATTTGTGTGACCGGCCGCCGTCGGCGCGGAGGGTTGGCCGATTTGTCGGAGTGCGGGGAAGGTTCGCAGGTCAGCGGGTGTGAGCGGGGTGGCAGTAGGGGGCGCAACCGGGACGTATCCGGCCCGTACTCCGATCGGGGGGCGCTCCGTGCGGAACCTGCCCCTTCTGAATTGACCCCCTCTCAACTATGTTCGTGTGTCGACGGGGTGTAGGGGGATGCGCTCGGCAGGTCCGGACTGGGACCTGTGAAACATGCTTGTTCCCGCACGCCCCGGCTGCCAATGGCGGGGAGAGTCTCCGGGGGGAGACGTCATTACCGGGGGAACGCTTATGCACATTCAGGACTCTCATTGGTCGTCCGCGTCTGCCATCACATCCGGTGGCGCGGTCGGCGCGGCGGCGGGCAATGGGCGCGGTCCGGGAGACGGACCACGTTCCACACCGCTGCGCGTGGATGCACAGCGCAATCTTGAGCACGTACTGCGCGCGGCGCGCGAGGTCTTCGGCGAGCTGGGGTACGGCGCGCCGATGGAGGACGTGGCGCGGCGCGCGCGGGTCGGTGTCGGCACGGTGTACCGGCGCTTCCCGAGCAAGGACGTGCTGGTCCGGCGGATAGCCGAGGAGGAGACCTCCCGGCTGACCGACCAGGCCCGGTCCGCGCTCGGCCAGGAGGACGAGCCGTGGTCGGCGCTGTCGCGCTTCCTGCGGACGTCCGTGGCCTCGGGTGCGGGGCGGCTGCTGCCGCCGCACATCCTGCGGGTCGGTGTCGCCGACGAGCGGGCCGACGGAGTCGTGGTGGACGAGGCGCGGGTGCCGCAGCAGCGGACGCAGGCGACTCCGGAACTGCGGCTGGTGGAGCAGCGCACGGCGCCCGAGGCGGAGGTGCTCTCGCCCGACGGCGACGAGTTCGACGCCGGTGCGGTCGCGCTGCTCGAGGTCGTCGGGCAACTCGTGGAGCGGGCGCGCGAGGCCGGCGAGCTGCGGGCGGACGTCACCGTGGCGGACGTCCTGCTGGTGATCGCCACGGCGGCGCCCTCGCTGCCGGACGCGGCGCAGCAGGCGGCGGCCTCGGCACGGCTGCTGGACATCCTGCTGGAGGGACTGCGGTCGCGGCCGTTGTGAGCAACGACGGCCGCCGTCGGAGACGACCGGCCGCCGTCCGCGTCACCGGTCGTTGTGAGCCGCCGCGGCTGTAGTGAGCGGCATCCGGCGCCGTGAGACGACGCCCGGTGTCGTGAACGGGTGCCTCGGCGGACTCCTGGGCCGGGCGCTGCGCAGCTCGCGTGCGGACGGCTCAGGCGGCGTGGATGGTCATGTGTGCGCGGGGGGCCGCCCGCGCACGGATGCCGTCCTGGCTTCAGCCGTCCCGCCCTCAGCCGTCGTGCGCTCAGCCGTCCCGCCCTCAGCCGTCGTGCCCTTTGGCCGTGCTCCCGCTCTCGCATGCGGGCTATTCGGTTGAATCATCAACTCCCGCACGAGAAACGTTCGTTGACTATTCCCCAATCGGGTGACCGCTAGTGCTCCGGTGTGCCAAAACCCCCCGGACGAGTGGTTGGCTCGTACGGCCGGGCTCTGTCCGGCGGCTGTGTGGCACGCTGTCCCGATATTCGGGTCCGAGTGTGCAGGCGGGGGCTTTCCGCGATGAGCGTTGACGGGCGGGACGAGTCATCCGGTGACGGTGGCGCCGAGACCGGTGGGCTGCCCTCACAGTCACAGCAGGTGCCGAGCCAGGGCGGCCCGTCGTCCGGCAACTCGGGCGGCCCGGGCGGCTCGGACGGCTTCCGTGGCGTGTCGACGCCGGGTCCTGTCGGTGGCGCCGGTGCCGTCGGGGATGTACCCGAGCCCAGTGTTCCGCCGCAGCGCGAGCGGCGTGACGGCGGGATTCTGCCGCCCCCGCGCGAGCAGGACGCAGATCTGCCGCCCTCCGACGCCGACCTCATCGAGCGGATGCGCTCGGGCGACGACACGGCGTACGAGGAGCTGTACCGGCGCCACGCCGAGGCCGTGCGCCGTTACGCCCGCACCTGCTGCCGGGACGGGCACACCGCGGACGACCTGACCGCCGAGGTCTTCGCCCGCATGCTGCAGGCGGTGCGCGGCGGCCACGGCCCCGAACACGCCGTACGCGCGTACCTGCTGACCACGGTCCGCCGGGTCGCCGCTAGCTGGACCAAGTCGGCCAAGCGCGAGCACCTCGTCGACGACTTCGCCGTGTTCGCCGCACAGGCCGCCCGCAGCTCCGAGATCTCCGACGACGACACACTGGATCTCGGCGCGGATGTGCGCGCGATGCACGAGGCCGAGCAGTCCATGGCCATGCAGGCGTTCCGGTCGCTGCCCGAGCGCTGGCAGGCCGTGCTGTGGCACACCGAGGTCGAGGACGAGTCGCCGAGCTCCGTCGCCACGCTCTTCGGCCTCGACGCGAACGGCACACGCGTCCTGGCCAGCCGCGCCCGCGAGGGCCTCAAGCAGGCCTACCTCCAGGCCCATGTGAGCACCACGCTCACCATGGACGAGGAGTGCGCGCGCTACGCGGACCGGCTCGGCGCGTACGCGCGCGGCGGGCTGCGCACCCGTGCCGAGCGCGGGCTGCGCAAGCACCTGGAGGAGTGCGCCAAGTGCCGGCTGGCCGCGGGCCAGATCAAGGAAGTCGCCAGCGGGATCCCCGCGGTCGTGCCGGTCGCCGTCATCGGCTGGTTCGGTGCCGCCGGGTACGCGAAGGTCGCCGCGCTCATCGCCGGGGGCGCCGGTGCGGGGGCGGCGGGAGCAGCAGGTGCGGCCGCCGCGGCGGGCGGCAGCTCGGGCGGGGCGGGCGCCGGGGGCGCGGCGGCCTCGGAGGGGCTGGGCGCACCGGTCAAGGCCGGTATCGCGGCGGGCGTCGTCGCGGTGGCGGCCGCAGCGGTGGCGCTTGCCCTGGTGGGCCACGACAGCCCGGCCAAGAAGCCCGAGGCCAAGCCGGCCACCTCGCCCGCGGTGGAGGCCCCGGAGCCGACCCCGACCCTGACGCCGTCGCGGAAGCCCGCGCCGAGGCCTCCGGTGGTGGCGCCCGAGCCGACCCCGACGCCCACACCCACCCCGAAGCCCAAGCCGACACCCAAGCCGACGCCGACCCCGACACCCACGAAGGCGAAGCCGAAGCCCACCCCGACCCCGACGCCGACACCCACCCCGAAGCCCACACCGACCCCGCCGCCCGAGCCGGTCGTCTACCAGTGGAACGAGCTGCAGTACAGCATCACCGGCGACCACACCCAGCCCGAGATGCGGCTCGGCGAGAGCAGTTGGGTGTGGCAGCGCTGGGGTGTGTCGATCGGGCACAAGACGTACACGCACGGCGTGACCGTCCACGGCGAGTCGTCCGTCACCATCGATCTCAACCGCAACTGCTCCGCGTACGACGCCCTGGTCGGCGTCGACGACATGACACTCGGCCTCGGCCGACTGCGCTTCTCGGTCTACGCCGACGGGGCCCGACTCTGGCGGTCACGGCTGATCACCGGCCATGACCAGGCCGTCCCTCTGCACGTGAACCTCACCGGCCGCAAGACGATCCGCCTCGTCGTCGAACCCCACACCCCGTTCGACTCGGTGGCCCTGGGGGACTGGGCGGAGTCGAAGTTCCTGTGCACTTGAGGTCTCCTGAGCGCACGGCGGAGCGCCAGGGGGTGTTTTGAAAGTCCCGCACAGCACCCACGGCGCCCGGCACGCACCGAACACCGCGGGCACCGCACAGGACTTTCAAAACACCCCCTAGGCGACCGGAATTTCCACCAGTGCCTCGGCCAGGTCGCGCAGCGCGTCGTCGGGGGTGAAGGCTTCGCCCGCCGCCCGCTCGGAGGCGTAACGGACCGGGCCCAGGGCCAGGGTGGCTGCGGACTGGGTGCGTTCGGCGTCCCTGTGCTGCTGCGGAGGCCGCGGGTGGCCGCCGCGCCAGCGGTCACCGGCGGCGAGCAGACGGGTCGCGCGCGCATGGTCGCCGAGCTCGGCCAGCAGCTCCGCCGCGCCGTCGGTGAAGCCCCCGAGGACCACCTCGGCGCACCGGCCGGCCAGCGCCTGGCGCAGGGCGTCGACGAACTTGCGCAGACCGGCCGCCGGTCCGGACTCGGCGGCCGTGACGATCGCGTCGACCCAGTTCAGCGTCGCCATGAACTGCGGGGGCGGGTCACCATGGAAGCTGCTGTCGCGCGCCTCCTCCCAGAGTCGGCGGGCGTAGCCGATCTCGTGGTCGTCCATCGCTATCTGGGCCCGCAGCAGTTGGACGAACGCGCGGGAGTCCGCGACCCCGTATCGGTCGGAGGCCTCGCTCGCCTCGTTCAGCCCGGCCAGGGCGCGGTCCCGCTCCCCCGAGCGGTAGGCGATCTCGGCGAGCCGCGCCAGCAGGAAGGGTGCCTCGGCGTATGCCCCCACTTCGTAGGCGAGCCGGAGGGCCTCCTCGTACTCCCCCTTCGCCTCCTCGAAGGAGCAGCGCGCCATGGCCGCCTCACCGGCCGCGCTGCACACCTGGGCCCGTACCCAGCGGTCCCCCACACGGCGGCTGAGCACGCGCAGCTCCGCGAGGTCGTCGTCCACGCCGAACATGCCGCCCAGGGAGTCGACGGCCATGTGCGTACGGAACATCAGGGCGACGGCGACCTCCCAATCCCCGCCGTACACACGGCAGTTGGCGACCGTGGCGTCCAGCGGGGCGCGCACGGCGGCAGGACCGTCCACGAAGAAGGCCGCCAGCGGCCAGACGATGCCCGGCATACGCGCGGCTTCCGGGCCGCCCTTCGCGAAGGCGGACCGCACCCGGTCGGCGTACTCCGGCATCCGGCCTTTGCGCATCGCCTCCAGCGGCCCCGACTCCACCACCATGAACAGGTGGAACATGCGCAGCCGCATCCGCATGATGTGCAGCGGGTGGCGCTCCTCGTGCTCCGCGAAGTCGAGGAAGGCGGTCACCGGGTCGAAGGCGTCCAGCTGCCCGAGGAGGGCCTCACTGCCGACGTCGGGAGCCGCGCACCGGATGACGCCCCGCCCGGCTGCAGACGGTCCACCCGGGTCGATCGCGTCGAGCGCCACGCCCAGCCGCAGGACGCGGTCCGTCCACTCCGTGCCTTCGCGGCGGAGGTTGCGCAGCCACCAGAACCAGCTCATGGCGAGGACGAGGGCACCGGCCTGCTCCTCGTCACCGGCCACGGTGCTGCGGTAGAGGGCGGCGCGGATGTTCTCCAGCTCCGTCTCCAGGCGCTGGATCCACGGGAGTTGCTCGGCGGAGCGCAGCAGCGGCTCGGCCTTCTCGACGAGGGCGCGCGCCCACGACCGGTGGCGGAACTCGGCGGCGGCACGCAGCTCGGGGGTTTCGGCGGCGCGCTCGGTCGCGTACTCGTGGATCGTCTCCAGCATGCGGTACCGCATGCTGCCCGTGCCGTCTCCGTCGTACGCGACGATCAGGGACTTGTCGACGAGCGCTCCGACGAGGTCGGCGGCGGGCCCGCTGCAGACGGCCTCGGCGGCCCCGAGGTCCCAGCCGCCCGCGAACACGGACACCTCACGCAGTGCCGTGCGCTCCCGCTCGTCGAGGAGGTCCCATGACCAGTCGACGACGGCGCGCAGGGTCTGCTGGCGGGGCAGCACGGTGCGGCTTCCGGAGGTGAGCAGGCGGAAGCGGTCGTCGAGCCGGTCGGCGATCTGACGCGGAGTCATCAATCGCAGCCGGGCGGCGGCCAGCTCGATGGCCAGCGGCAGGCCGTCGAGCCGCCGGCAGATCTCGTCCACGGCGCCGGCCTCGCCGTCCCCGTCCGGGTCGGGGCGGACCGCGGCGGCACGCTCCATGAACAGCCGGTGCGCGGGGTCGGGCGGCAGGGGTTCGACCGGGCGCACCAACTCGCCGGGTACGCCGAGGGGTTCGCGGCTGGTGGCAAGGATGGTGAGCCCCGGGCAGTGCGTCAGGAGGGTCTCGGCGAGCTCGGCCGCGGCGGCGATGACATGTTCGCAGTTGTCAAAAATCAGGAGTCGGCTGCGCTGGGCGCAGTACTCGAGGAGCAGGGCGACCGGGTCGTCCTTCGGAACCGCCAACTCGTTGGTGATCAGCGCGGTTTCGCGCAGACCGAGGGCACTGACAACCGCGCCCGGGACCGCCTCCGGCCGGTCGAGCGGGGCGAACTCGACCAACCATGCCTGCGGAAGCCCGGCGGCGGCTTCCTCGGCAAGACGGGTCTTTCCCGAACCTCCTGGTCCGGTCAGCGTGACCAGGCGGGCCCTGTGTACATCCGAACGGATGGCGTCGAGCTCGGGTTCCCGTCCGACAAAGGAGTTCAAACGAGGACGAATATTCCCGGTCCGCTCGCCCCGCGAGACAAATTCGGCCCCCTGCCGACCCGTTCCCTGCCGACCCGTCCGAGGGCCCGCCCCGTCGCCCTTCCCCTCCAACAACTGTGTGTGCAGGGTTCGAAGTTCCGGCCCTGGGTCGGCGCCCAGTCCGTCCAGCAGGGTGCGGCGCACCCCCTCGTACGCGTCGAGGGCGTCCGCGCCGCGCCCGGAGTCGCGCAGCGCGCGTATCAGCAGCGCCTGGAGCGCCTCGTCGTACGGGTGGGCCTGCGCCAGCTCCTTCAACTCCGGTACGGCATCGGGGGCGCGGCCGAGCCGCAGGTCCGCCTCGGCGCGGGCGCGCGTCGCCTCCAGGCGCAGGGCCTCCGGGCGGGTCGCGGCAGTGCGGTCGGGGAGGTCGGCGAGGGCGGGCCCGCGCCACAGGGTGAGGGCCTCGCGCAGGGTGCGGGCGGCGGTGTGCGCGTCGCCGCGGCCGAGGGCGTCCTTGCCCTCCTCCACCCGGCGCTCGAAGACGAAGAGATCCACGTCGTCGCGGGTCGCCGTGAGCCGGTATCCGCCCACCTCGGAGGCGATCGCGTCCTTGCCGACGGCCCTTCGCAGGCGCCCTACCAGCGCCTGCAGCGCCGCCGACGCGTCGGCCGGCGGGGCGTCCCCCCACACCTCGTCGATCAAAGCCTCCGGCGTGGCGGTACGGCCGGTTCGGTGGGCCAGGGCGGTCAGCAGCGCGCGTACGCGGGGGCCGCCCACGGGTACGACAGCTCCCTGCTCGTCCTCGGCCTGGGCCACACCCAGAATTCTGTACCGCACCTCCCCATTCTCCCCGCCCCCGCGCCCCACGCCACGGGGTTTCCCCGGCAAGCCGCAACCCACCTCCGGGGCGGGGCAAACCCCGGGCACCCTTTTTTCGGACGGTCACCCGGGGTGGGTGGGCAAACCCCGGGCTCCCCTTGTTTCCTTGTCACCCGGTGTTGGTGCCGGCGGGGGGTGGGTCACGCAGCCCGGCGCTTACGGGGTGCCGCTGCGCCCACCCGTGCCGCCCCTGGCGGCACGATTGCCCGCAGTGACGAGGCTTCGCCGCCCTCGGCGTCACACGCACCGCAGAAACGCGGCTTCGCCGACCCCCGGCGCCACACACACCTACCGCTGCCGGGTGGGCAACCGTCCCTACCTACACGCACGCCCGCAGAAACGCGGCTTCGCCGGCCCCGGCGCCACACGCACCGCCACAGCGTGGGTGGGCAACCGCCCTGACCCGCACGATTGCCCGCAGCTACGCCAGCCACCCGCAGTGAGCGGCA
>NZ_JBEXDZ010000215.1:0-13184 GCF_040606085.1 Streptomyces sp. NPDC005485
TAGGGGGTGTTTTGAAAGTCCTGTGCGGTGCCCGCGGTGTTCGGTGCGTGCCCTCGGCGTGCCGGACGAAGGCCCTCGTACTGGACGTACTTGGGACTTCGGCCGGTGCGGCGAGGGTGCGTGCCGGGCGCCGCGGGTGCTGTGCGGGACTTTCAAAACACCCCCTAGCGGGGGTGGTTTCCGACGGAGACGGTGCCGGTGGTTTTCGCACCGGCACGGTTGTCGTACACGACGTCGTCGGTGGACTTCTTCCAGATCTTGATCAGGAAGGTGTCCGGCTTGTCGGTCGCGGTGATCCGGAATCCGTAGCCGCTCTTGCCGTTGACGGTGCCGGAGCCCTGGTAGACGGCGTGGGACCCGCTGATCACGAGCCAGTCGGAGGCCGTGGAGCGGAACGTGAGCCGGGCGGGGCGGAAGGCGAACGTGGCCTCTCCGGTAGGGGCGGTGGCCCCCTTTCGGTATCGGGCACCGAAGGCGAACGCCGCCTTGCCGGTGAGGTCCGGCCTGGCCGGGAAGGCCCCGGCCGGTGAGGTGATCGTGCCGGCGCCGGACGCCGGTCCGGCGGCACGGTCGTAGACGATCAGCTCGGGAAGAGTCTCGCTGTCCGTGGCGCCGTCGTCGTCGGTGATGGTCATCACCGGACGACGGATACCGGCTTTGGTGTAGGTGTGTTCCGCGCGGCATACGGAGGCGGAGACCTTGCCCGACTGCGGCTTGCTCCCGTCCTTCCAGTCGACCGCGCAGGTGTGGCTGTCGCTCGCGCCCGGGTCGGTGAATTTCGCGGTGACGACCGCGCGCCTGCCGACCGGCACCGGGGACTTCGGTCCCTCGGCGGAGGTGATGGCAGGTGCCGCGTTGGCCACCTCGACGGTCGCCGTGTCGCTGCTGCGCCCGCCGGTCAGGGTGACCTCGTAGGTGCCGTCGTCGGTGCACGCGATCGTGGTCCTGGCGGCCGCCGCGTCGGCGAAGGTGCAGGGCGCTCCCGCCGAGACGGTCCACTTCGGGCTGCCCGCGCCGGAGACCGTGCCGTTCAAGGCGATCGCGTCACCTTCCTTCCCGCTCGCGTCCTCACCGGCGTGCACGATGGTCACCGGGTCGATGCCGGTCAGCGTGGGTGCGACCTTCTTGATCAGACCGTCCGAGTCGAACTCCAGCTTGTCGATGGTCGTTTCGCGGTGCATGCCGTCACCGCCGGGGATCGCGAACCGGTGGTAGGCGATGTACCAGTCGTCGGTGTTCGGGACATGTACGACGCTGTGGTGGCCGGTTCCCTTGATGCCCAGTGAGAGGTCCTTCGAGAGGATCACGCCCTGCTTCGTCCAGGGGCCGGCGGGGGAGGGGCCGGTGGCGTAGGCGACACGGTAGTTCTCGTCCCGGGTGTCGTTCTCCGACCACATGAAGTAGTAGGTGCCCTTGCGCTTGACGACGAAGGAGCCCTCGTTGTAGCCGCTCGGGGTGATGTCCTTCGTCTTCGAGGTGTCGAGGGAGGTCATGTCGTCGTTCAGCGGGGCCACGTAGGCATGCCCGTTGCCCCAGTAGAGATACGACTGCCCGTCGTCGTCGGTGAAGACCGCCGGGTCGATCATCTGGCCGCTCAACTGACCTGCCTTGAGCAGCGGTTGACCGAGTGCGTCCTTGAACGGGCCGGTCGGCGAGTCGGACACCGCGACGCCTATGTTCGCGTCCGCGCAGAAGTAGAAGTAGTACTTCCCGTCCTTCTCGGCGATCGTCGGCGCCCAGGCCCTGCTGTCGGCCCAGCTGACGTCGGGTCCCAGGTCGAGGATGACACCGTGGTCCTTCCAGTGGACCAGGTCGGTGGAGGAGTACGCCTTGAACTGCGTGCCGCTCCAGCCCTCGAAGCCGTCGGTCGTCGGGTAGATGTAGAAGGTGTCGCCGAACCGCACGATGTTCGGGTCGGCGTTCAGTCCCGGCAGGACCGGGCTCTTCATGATCTGCGCCGAGACGGTCCAGGTGCGCTTCGTGCCGTCGGAGCCCGTCACCTCGTACGTCACCGGCTTGCTGAAGTCCTGGACGCTGCCGGAGGCGGGGCTGATCGCCGCGCCGTGCGCGAGGGTGAACTCCGGTGCCAGCGCGGTGAGATCGGTGCCCTCCTTCATCGGCAGCGTGACCTTGCTGTCGGCGTTGTCGATGATGGCGTCGACCTTGAGCGCTGAGTGGGAGACGTGCGCGATGCCCGCCGTGTTGCCGCTGAGCTCCATGACCTCCGCGGCCGACAGGGCCCGGTCGTAGATGCGGAAGTCGTCGACCTCGCCGGCGAAGTACGGGTCGGCCGCGTACAGGGACTTGCCGATGTAGCCGCTGTAGTCCTTGTTCGCGTCGTACAGCTCGGACGGCTTGATGGTGGTCGTCGTGCGGGCCGCCTCGACGCCGTCGACGTAGAGGACCATCGTGCCGCTCGTGCCGTCGAGGGTCACGGTGACGTGCCGCCACTCGCCGGGGGTGAGCTGCGAGCCGGCCGTCAGCTTCGACTCCGCGGACCAACTCGCCTTGGTGATGGCCGAGTAGAGACTGGATCCGCCGTTGGAGGGCGTGGCGAAGAGGTACTTGTCGCTGTCGGGGCCGAGGCCGAACAGCCACTCGAAGTTGTCGCCGCCCTTCCACTTGGCGTACGTCGACACGGTCACGCTGTCGGCGTTCTTCAGCACCCCGTTCGGGATCTTCACGTAGGGGGAGGCGGCCCCACCGGACATCTTGAACGAGCCGTCGTGCACGCCGGTGCCGAAGTCGGGCGTGCGGACGTATGTGCCGTGGTAGCCGTGGCCGCTGGAGTCACGGGCGATGTTGCCGCCGGTCTCGTCGAAGCGGTAGTCCAGGAGCAGGTCGGCCGGGACGTCGGCGCCTTCCTCCGAGACGGTGACCTCGGCCCGGACCGGGATCGCGGCGCCGCTCGGCAGGCTGCCGGTCACGCTGAAGGTGCCTGCCTTCGCGTACGCCGACGCCGGGACGTCCTCCCAGGTGACGGCGACGGGCCGCTTCACGCCGTCCGCGTACTCGGCGACGACGGTGGCGGGCAGGACAGGGGCCTTGCCGATCCCGGTCTTCACCGACACGTCCTCGACGCTCTCCACGAGCTGGTCGGGCTGGTAGGCGCGCAGCAGCCGGTCGTACTCGGCCTGGGTGACCGGCAGGACGGTGCCATGGCGTGGCTTCGACGGCAGGTCGTATCCGGTGGACGGGGTCCAGTCGCCCGAGCCGAGGTCCTTGGTCTCGAACGGGATGTAGCCGCGGCCTCCGAACTCGTCGAGGAAGGCGTACCACTTGTCCTCGGTGTTGGACTTGAACACCAGCGGACCTTCGGCGGCGCTCATCGCGCCCTTGCCGATGCCCTCGGCGACCGCGTCCCAGGAGGGGTTGAGGATCGAGTCGCTCTTCTCCTCGAAGATGAACTTGCTGTTGGGCGTCGAGGAGGTGTTGTTGCGCTCGTCCTTGGACAGGCGGTAGTACGTCCCGTCGTGCTGGATCATCGTGGAGTCGATGACCGAGTAGCCGCGGTCGATCCAGACCTTGGGCTCGCTGAAGGTGTAGAAGTCGCGGGTGGTCGCGTACATCATGCGGTTGTACGTGTCCCCGGAGTGCGCGTCGTTGTCGTACAGCTTCGACGCCCAGAAGACCACGTACTCGCCGAGCTTCGCGTCGTAGAACGCCTCGGGCGCCCAGGTGTTGCCCGCGCTGTCCGGGGAGATCTTCACCAGTCGCTGGTCGGTCCAGTGGACGAGGTCGGTGGACTCCCAGATCATGATGGACTTGCTGCCGGTGCGCTGGGAGGCGTCCCAGTCGCCGTTGCCGTAGATCCTGAGGTCGGTGGCGATCTGGTAGAACTTGTCGCCCTCGGGGGAGCGGATGATGAACGGGTCGCGCAGGCCCTTCTCGCCGAGCGTGGAGGTGAGGACGGGCTTGCCGTCGTTCAACTCCCGCCAGTGCAGCGGGTCGTTGCCCTTGCTGAGCGCGGAGTAGAGCTGCTCGCCGTCCGCGGTGCCCTCGCCGGTGAAGTAGCTGAACATATAGCCCTTGAGGGCTTCCTCGGCGGGCAGTTCGGGCACCTTGGCGGTCAGGACGCGGGTCGCGCTCGCCCTGCCCTTGGTGACCGTGGCGGTCAGGTCGACGGTGGCGGCGCCGTCGCCGTGCGCGGGTCGGCGGACCACGCCCGCCCCGGAGACGACGGCCGGATCGGCGGAGGACCAGGTGACCGTCGTGCCGTAGGCGCCGCCGTCAGGCAGGGTGAGGTTGCCGCGGGCGTCGTCGAGGTTGTGCACGCTCAGCGCGTCGGCGGCCTGCCGGGCGGCGGTGGCGTCGTCGAAGTCGGGGAGAACCGTGACGTCGAAGCTCCGGGTGGCAGTGACCGTGCCCTTCTTCAGGGTCGCCGTGAGGGTGGCGTGGCCGTCGGGCGAACCGGCGGCGGGGCGGGTCACCTTGCCGGAGTCCGAGACCACGTCGGTGTTGTCGCTGGCCCAGCTGATCGTGGAGCCGCCGGCCGTGCCGGTCCTCGGCAGGTCCAGGTCGGAGGTGACGGCCCCGGTGTCACCCAGGCTCAGGGCCGCCTTGTCGTCGGCGACGCCCTGGGTGTCGACGGGGAGGGCGAGCTGCTCGACCTCGGATCCGGCCAGCGCCCGGTCGTACACGCGGAAGTCGCGCATGCGGCCCTTGAACAGCTTGTCGCCGGAGTAGACCGACTTGCCCAGGTAGTTGGCGGTGGTGCTGCCCGAGCCGATCGCGCCGGGAGTGGTGGTGACCGAGGTGTTGCGGGCCACCTCCACACCGTCTTCGTAGAGCACACCCGTGGTGCCGGTCTGGGCGTAGGCGAGGTGCTTCCACACCGAGCGCGTCACATTGTGGGAGTCGGACGGCTTCGTGGTCTGTTCGGTCGACCAGTTGCCGGTCGCGACGGAGGTGCGGAGGGAGTTGCCGGTGGTGAACAGATAGCCGTTCCCGTTGCTCCCGCTGGAGTTGCCGAATCCGTAGAGGAAGTACGGCGTGCTCTGCGCGGAGTCGATCAGCACGTCCATGGAGACGGTGATCGACGCCATGCCCTTCATGATGTCGTCCGGCACCTTGACGTAGGTGTCGGAGCCGTTGAAGGCGAGCCCCTGACCTGATCCCGACCAGTCGGCGGTGCCGCTGACCGTGCCGTCCCGGCCGTTGCCGGACGAGTCGCTCACGGCGCTGCCCGAGGCGGCGTCGAGCTTGTACCAGAGGGCCAGGCCGTCGGTGATCTCCGCGGCTTCGGCCGTCGGTGCCGCCGACGCGGGGGCCGCGGGGCCGGCGAGGGCCAGGAGCATCGAGGCTGCGGTGAGTCCGGCGAGCTGGCCCGCCCGACGTCTCGCGCGGCCGCGCAGGAGTGCGATGTGCGTCATGTCGAAGTTCCCTGCTGAGACACGGCTGATGACGGAAAGGGCAACGCGGGGGAGGAGGAGAGGGGGCATCCTGCCGACGCCAAGGCCCTTGCGGGCACCTGCCGTTACGGGCGTGTGACGTCGTGTTGCGAGAGTGTCAATCGGCTTGTAGTGCACCGTCAAGAGGTTTCGAACAATGTCCGACAGGTCGAACGGATGCTTCCCGGCCATCAGTTGCCGCGCCACGACAAAGCCCGCGATCATGTCTCGATCGCGGGCGAAGTCCGGTCGTGTTCAGGAGTGGTGGCGGTGGCGGTGACGAACTACCCTTCCTCACCCGCCACATGGACACCGAACATCGCCCCCTGCGGATCCCGCAGCACGGCGATACGTGGCCCGTCCGGCACGGAGGTGGGCTCCATCAGGATGGTTCCGCCGGCCTCGGCCGCGGCGCCCGCCGTGGCGTCCACGTCCTCGACGGCGAAGTACGGCAGCCAGTGCGCCGGTACCTCGGGCGGGAACTTCTCGTCCATGGTCACCATGCCGCCGAAGTCGGCACCGTCGATGCCCCACTGCGTGTAGCGCTCCGAGGCGTTCACGCTCCAGCCGAACACCGTCGTGTAGAACGCGACGGCCCGCTCCGGAGCCCGCGTCATCAGCTCAACCCAGCCGAGCGAGCCGGGTGCGTTGAACACCCCGGCACCGGGAAAGGCCCTTGGCTGCCACAGCTGGAAGGCGGCGCCGGCCGGGTCGAGGGCCACCGCGAAACGGCCCACGTCGAGGACGTCCATCGGACCGAGGAGGAGCGTGCCCCCGGCGCTCTTCACCGCCTCCACGGCCGCATCCGCGTCGGCCACCGCGAACGACACGTTCCAGGCGACGGGCTGCGACTCCTGGTACAGCGGCGACAGGGCGGCGACCGCGGCGTCCCCGAGGTGCGCGACCGTGTAGCCGCCCGCCTCCTGGCGAGGATCGGTCTTCGCGCTCCAGCCGAACAGGCCGGCGTAGAACCGCTTGGCCGCCGCCAGGTCGCTGGTCCCGAGCTCGGTCCAGCAGGGTCCGCCGGTCACCGGCTTGTCGAGCTTCATGGCGTTCCTTCCAGCAGCTGCCACCAGGGAGCCCCCTTCAGCACGCTAAGCCCGTGCCCCGGCCCCGGCCATCCGGCGGCCTACTGGAGTACGGCGACATCGGCCACGTGCGCTCGACCGCGCACCGGCGACCCGGCGTCAGATCCCGGGCCGGTAGCGCAGCGGATGATCCGCCGGAATCTCCACGAGCACGATCTCCGTGCCGTCCGGATCGGCGATCCACATCTCGATCAGTCCCCAGGGCTCCTTGACCGGCGGTCGCAGCACCTCGACCCCGGCGGCCGTCAGCTCCTCGTGCGCCGCAGCGGCGTCCGGGACCTGGAGCCACAGCTTGACCGCGGGTGAGGGTGGGGTGTGGGAGCGGCCCGCGACCTCCAGGAAGCCGCCGCCGAGGAAGTAGACCGTGCCGCGTTCGGGGCCCGTGCCGAACTCGCGATACACGGCCAGGCCCAGTTTCCCGCCGTAGAAGGCACGAGAGCGCTCGGGATCGGTGGGACGCAGAAGCGTCCGGCTACTGAGAACATGCACCATGCAGCCGGAGCCTAATGGAAGCAGGGTTAGGCTCAGGTGCCCGAGCCGCGCCCCAGATCGGAGAAACGCTCCATGGACACCGCCCCCACCGGACTGACCTTCCGCGACGCCACCGATGCCGACGTCGACACCCTGGTGGCGCTCATCGAGTCGGCCTACCGCGGGGACTCCAGCCGGACCGGCTGGACCACGGAGGCGGACATTCTCCAGGGGCAGCGCATCGACGCCGAGGGAGTGCTCGCGGTCATCAAGTCGCCCGACAGCCGCCTGCTCACCGTGGAGCGCGACGGTGTGGCCGTCGCCTGCTGCCAGCTCGAACACCGCGGCGACCACGCCTACTTCGGCATGTTCGCCGTCAGCCCCGCACTTCAGGGCGGCGGTCTCGGCAAGGTGATCATCGCGGAGGCGGAGCGGCACGCGCGCGAGATCTGGGGTGTCACCGAGATGCACATGACGGTGATCTCCGTACGCGAGGACCTCATCGCCTGGTACGAGCGGCGCGGCTACCGCCGTACGGGAAAGATGACGCCCTTCCCGTACGGCGACGAGCGCTTCGGCGTGCCGCAGCGCGACGACCTCCAGTTCGAGCTGCTGGTCAAGGCGCTCGCATAATCGTTACGCCGTGAAGCGGCCGGTGCGTTTGATCTCGGGATAGTCGGTGGTCGCGCCGTCCAGCTCCAGGGCGCGCACCAGCCGCAGCTGGTCCTGGGTGTTCACGACCCAGCCGATGATCCTGAGGTCCGCCTTGCGGGCGCGCTCGACGATCTCCAGCGTCAGCCGGCGGATGTTGAGGCAGAGGGTGGCCGCGCCGGACTCCGTGGCGCGGTCCACGACATCGATGCCGTAGCGGCTCGCGATGAGCGCTGTCCGCACGCCCGGCACGAGCCGGGCGATCTCGTCGATCGCCTCGTCGTGGAACGAGGACACCTCCACCCGCCCGACCAGATCGCGCCGGTGCATCACCTCGGCCAGCGCCCGCGCGGCCGCCACATCCTTGATCTCGGCCTGCAACGGGGCCCGTACGGCGTCCAGGACCTCCTCGAAGAGGGGGACGCGCTCGCCATGGCCGGCGTCCAGCGTGCGCAGCTCGGAGAGCGTCTTCTCGGCGATCGGTCCCGAACCGTCGGTCGTCCGGTCCACGTCGGCGTCGTGCATGACGACGAGGGCGCCGTCCTTGCTCAGGTGCAGATCGAGTTCGATCAGGTCGAGGCCCGCGTTCTGGGCGGCCAGGAAGGAACGGAGCGTGTTCTCGGGTTCGATACCCATCACTCCGCGGTGACCGATGGTGAGGAAGTTCAAGGTCCAACTCGCTTCCGTCGACGGCGGCTCGGCTCGCGCGCGGACTCCGACGGGACGTCCACGCGGCAGGGCCGCAGCCTAACGGCCCGACTGTGCGATGTACCCGCCCGTACGCGGGGGAATGGGCCGACGGACCGGAAGGAACTGGACCGTCCCGCCCGGCCGGGTCACTCCTGGGTGGGCGAGTCCCGTGAGCGTTGACCGGAACCGCACCTCTTGCGTCCCGGCGCTCTGACGGCTAGGGGGTGTTTTGAAGGTCCTGTGCGGTGCCCGCGGTGTTCGGTGCGTGCCCTCGGCGTGCTGGACGAAGGCCCTCGTACTGGACGTACTTGCAGCTTCGGCCGGTGCGGCGAGGGTGCGTGCCGGGCGCCGTGGGTGCTGTGGGTGCTGTGCGGGACTTTCACAACACCCCCTGGTCAAATGGCGTCCCGGTAAGGGGAACCGAGCCCACGCGAAAGTCCCACGAGAGACTCCCACGGAGAGGCACGCCCATGACCGACCAGGCCGCCGAGGTCGCCCCCGACGCCCGTGTACTCCTCGACGCCATCAAGGCCTACTTCCCGGACCTCGGAGGCGCCGTCACCGACGCGGCGGAGGTGCGGCGCCTGCTCGCCCAGGCGCCCGCCTGGCCGTTCGAGCCGCCCGCGGTGGGCTCCGTCGAGGACCGCGCGGTACCGGGTCCGGCCGGGGCTCCGGACCTCCCCGTACGGATCTACCGGCCGCGCTCCGAGCGACGGTCGCCCGTGCCCCGGCCGACCGTCGTGTTCTTCCACGGCGGCGGCTGGGTGATCGGCGGCCTGGACTCGCACGACCCGATCGCGCGCGGCCTGTGCCGGGACGCGGACGCCGTCGTCGTGTCGGTCGACTACCGGCTCGCGCCCGAGGCCCGCTTCCCCGCGGCCGTCGACGACGCCTGCGCCGCGCTGGGCTGGGCGGCGGCGCACCTCGGTGAACTGGGTGAGGACCCGGGGGCGCTGGTCGTCGCCGGGGACAGCGCGGGCGGGAACCTCGCGGCCGTGGCGGCGCTGATCGCCCGCGACCGCGGCGGCCCGCCGCTCGCGCTCCAGGTGCTGGTCTACCCCGCGACCGACGCGCGACCGCGGCTCGACCCGCCCGCCGCGGACAGTGCGGGACACTTCCTCACGGCGGCCCACGGCCGCTGGTTCGCCGAGCAGTACTTCGGGCCCGACGGCGACCGGGCCCACCCGCACGCCTCGCCCCTGGTGGCCGAACTGCACCGTCTGCCGCCCGCCCACATCGTCACCGCGGGCTTCGACCGGCTCTGCGCGGAGGGCCGCGCGTACGCCGCGAAGCTGCGCGCGGCCGGTGTGCCGGTCACGGAGAGCCACTTTCCGGGCATGTTCCACGGATTCTTCGGCTTCCCGGAACTCCTCGCGGACGCCCGCGCCGCACAGCAGTCCGTAGCGGAAGTAATCGCCGCAACGGTGTCCGACAGGAAAAAGAGCGGTGAAGATGGGGGTGGCGCAGGATAATCTCCCGAGGCTCCACTTGTGGGAAGGAACCTCGGACGCATACGGTGTCCATACGCGAGGTTCTCCCGTGGAGGATGGGGCATGACGGAAATTCTTGTGCAGGCTGTGACGGAGGAGCGGGTTCCTCCCGTGGGCAGGGTGGTGGAGCACCCGGCTTGGCCCGTGCTCAAGGTTGCCGTGGAGGAGATCCGGCCATGGCAGTCCAAGGACGGCTCGATCGACTTCGAGGCCGAGGGCGCGCCCGACGCGTCCGATGCGGACCTGGCCGTACGCCGTGTCATAGACGCGATAGAGCAGCTCGCCCCGCTGCTGCCGCACGACGCCGACTACCACGCGGCGCTCGTGAAGGATCTGCGCCGCTGGGCGGACCAGGGCTTCCATGTGCCCGACTTCCTCGACTCGCTGCTGGCCTTCCAGCCCGCCGCACACCGCGAGGACGGGCTCCAGCACCTGGTCGTCTTCCCGATGTACACGCAGAACGGCAACCCGAACCGCAACTTCGAAGCGGTCGTGCTGCGCATGGTGTGGCCCGACTGGCTCGCGGAGCTGGAGGCCACCCGCTACGACAACCCGCTGTTCTGCGGGATCTCCTTCGAGGACTTCACCGCCGGCTACGACACGAACTCGGCCGTCCTCTTCCCGGAGACCATCGCCGTGCGCGAAGCGCCCGAGCGCTTCTCCTGGGGCGGCATCTTCTGCGACCGCGAGGCCGCCCGCTTCCGTGCCGTCACCGACGCCGCCGTCGGCATCCTGGGCCTGGAGCTGCCCGAGGACATCGCCTCGATGGTGCACGACCAGAAGCGCAGCGAAGAGGCCTTCGTCCTGTGGGACATGGTCCACGACCGCACCCACAGCCACGGCGACCTGCCCTTCGACCCGTTCATGATCAAGCAGCGCCAGCCGTTCTGGATGTACGGCCTGGAGGAGCTGCGCTGCGACCTCACCGCCTTCAAGGAGGCCGTGAAGCTGGAGGCCGACGGCGTCCCGCAGGCTCGTGACGTGCAGTACGCGGTCCTCTTCGACCGGATGTTCCGCTTCCCGGTCACCGGCGAGCGGGTGCGCAACTACGACGGTCTCGGCGGCCAGCTGCTCTTCGCCTACCTGCACAAGCACGACGTCGTCCGCTGGACCGACAACAAGCTCTTCATCGACTGGCAGCGCGCCCCGCAGATCACCAACCAGCTGTGCGCGGAGATCGAGAAGCTCTACCGCGACGGCATCGACCGCCCCAAGCTGGTCCACTGGTTCAAGGCGTACGAGCTGGTCTCCACCTATCTCGCCCCGCACCCGGGCTCCCGCTGGGCCAAGGGCCCGGACGCCCTGGACCTGACCCAGCCGCCGCGAAAGCTCGTGGACGACGTGCTTCCGGACGAGTTTCCGCTCAGCATGTTCTATGAGGCGCTCTCGAAGAAGCTGAAGAACGTGATCGCCTCCACCAAGGGCATCACGGCAGCGGGCGCCGAGCGGGCCGCCGCGTGAGTGACCGCATCAACACTGCTCAGGAGGCGAAGACCATGGCGGGGAACGGAGCTCTCAGCGGTGCGGTGATCGCGGTGGCCGGCGCGGGTGGACCCGCCGGGCGCGCGACGCTGCTGCGGCTGGCCGAGGCGGGTGCGACGGTCGTCGGCGCGGACAACGACCCTGAGCGGCTCGCGGAGGCCGTGGACGCGGCCCGCTACGCGTCGGGGGGTGCCACCGTCACCGGTGAGCCCGTCGACCTGCTCGACCTGGATTCCACCCGGGACTGGGCCACGCACATCGAGAAGGAGTTCGGCCGGGTCGACGGCGTCGTCCATCTCGTCGGCGGCTGGCGCGGCAGCGAGACGTTCATCAAGACGAGCCTCGACGACTGGGACTTCCTGGAGTTGCTGCTCATCCGCACCGTGCAGCACACCTCCCTCGCCTTCTCGGAGGTGCTCCAGCGCAGCGACCGCGGCCGCTACGTCCTGATCAGCGCCGCGGGCGCGACCAAGCCCACCGCGGGCAACGCCGCCTACGCCGCGGCCAAGGCCGCCGCCGAGGCCTGGACGCTCGCCATGGCCGACTTCTTCCGCAAGGCCGGGGGCGGTGAGGAGCTCAGCTCCGCCGCTACGATCCTGGTGGTGAAGGCGCTGGTCCACGACGCCATGCGTGCCGAGCGGCCCAACGCGAAGTTCGCGGGCTTCACGGACGTCAAGGACCTGGCTCGGGCCATCGCCGACGTCTGGGAGAAGCCCGCCGCGGAACTGAACGGAAACCGTCTGTGGCTGACCGAGAAGCCGTGAACCCTCCGAAGACCGACGCCCGGCGTCACCACGACCCGGCGGTCCGCGGCTTCGCCAGCGACAACTACGCGGGGGTCCACCCCGAGGTGCTCGCCGCCCTGGCCCTGGCCAACGGCGGGCACCAGGTCGCGTACGGCGAGGACGACTACACCGCGAACCTCCAGCAGATCGTCCGCAGCCACTTCGGTGCCGGTGCCGAGGCCTTCCCGGTCTTCAACGGCACCGGCGCGAACGTGGTGGCACTCCAGGCGGTCACCGACCGCTGGGGCGCGGTGATCTGCGCGGAGAGCGCGCACATCAACGTGGACGAGGGCGGCGCCCCCGAGCGGATGGGCGGCCTCAAGCTGCTCACCGTGCCCACGCCCGACGGCAAGCTCACACCCGAGCTGATCGACCGGCAGGCGTTCGGCTGGGACGACGAGCACCGTGCGATGCCGCAGGTCGTCTCGCTCGCCCAGAACACCGAACTGGGCACGCTCTACACGCCGGACGAGATCCGCGCGATCGTCGAGCACGCCCACGGGCACGGCATGAAGGTGCACCTCGACGGCGCCCGGATAGCCAACGCGGCCGCCGCGCTGGACGTGCCGATGCGGACGTTCACCAACGCGGTCGGCATCGACATCCTGACGTTCGGCGGCACGAAGAACGGCGCGATGTTCGGCGAGGCGGTCGTCGTCCTCAACCAGGACGCCGTCAGCCACATGAAGCACCTGCGCAAGCTGTCGATGCAGCTCGCCTCCAAGATGCGCTTCGTCTCGGTGCAGTTGGAGGCCCTGCTCGCCAAGGACCTCTGGCTGCGCAACGCCCGCCACGCCAACGAGATGGCGCAGCGCCTGGCCGAGGGTGTGCGCTCGGTGCACGGGGTGGAGATCCTCTACCCGGTGCAGGCCAACGCGGTCTTCGCGCGGCTGCCGCACGACGTGAGCGAGCGCCTGCAGAAGCGCTACCGCTTCTACTTCTGGGACGAGGCCGCGGGCGACGTGCGCTGGATGTGCGCGTTCGACACCACCGAGGACGACGTCGACGGGTTCGTGGCGGCGCTCAAGGAGGAGATGGCGCACTAGGGGGTGTTGTGAAAGTCCCGCACAGCACCCACGGCGCCCGGCACGCACCCTCGCCGCACCGGCCGAAGCCCCAAGTACGTCCAGTACGAGG
>NZ_JBEXDZ010000216.1:0-13044 GCF_040606085.1 Streptomyces sp. NPDC005485
GCAGGCGGGCCGCCGTGCGGGCCGCCCGGTCCGCCGGGCGGCGTCGAGGTGGGAGTCGGGGTCGGGGACGGCGTGGAGCCCGCACAGTCGACCTTGAAGACCTTCATCTTGCCCGCGCCGTTCTCGCCCTCGAACTTCCAGGTGAGCTTGTACATCCCGTCGGCCAGCGGCACGTTGGCGGTGTGCGCCGCCCCGGTCGCGTCGGCGACGAGGTCGCCCTCGGCCGTGTCGCCGCCCGGGACGGGCGGCTGGGTCTTGATGGACCAGTGGACCTTCTGCATCGCGTCGAAGCCGGTGCCGTCGAGGTAGAACTCGCAGACCTTCGGCTCGTCCTTCGGGTCTCCGGGGTCCGTGTCCGGCGTGTGGATCTTGACCGTTCCGTTGTCGCCGGGCGCCGTGGGGGCGGCGAACGCGGCCGGGGCCCCGGCGAGGGCGGTGCCCGCGACGGTGAGCGCGGCGAGGGTGGCGGCGGCTGTCAGGCGTGCGCCACCGCGGCGGGGGATGACGAGGGTGGACATGAGGGTTCCTCCGAGTCAGACGATTTTCATATAAATCGCGCTTCGTCTGACTCTCTTTCACATCCGCCCCGCGAACGTGGGGACCTTCGCCCGACGCTCCGTCAGATATCGCTCTTCCGGCGCAACCGCTCCCGGACCCCCGACCGGGCCCGCACCGGGTACCCGCCGCCGGTTCCCCGGTCCGTTCGCCCCGGCGAGCGCAGCGCGACCCCGGAGGACAGCAGCAACAGTGCGCCGAGCATCACGAACGGAGCGGCCGAACCCGCGACTCCGGCCACCAGACCGGCCGCGGCGGGCGCGGCGACCTGGCCGAGCCGGTTGCCGGTCAGCCGCAGGGCCAGCGCGGTGGAGCGGGCGCCGTCCGGGGCCGCCTGGACGACCGTGGTCATGGACAGCGGCTGGCCGACCCCCAGGCAGAAGCCGAGGACCAGCAGCATCACCGCGAGCCCCCACACCGGCACCGGCAGCGCGATGCCCGCGCAGAGCAGACCTGCCACCAGACAGGTCACGGTGAGCAGCGCCGCCCGGCCGAGCCGGCGCAGCATCGGCGTCATGACCAGCCGACAGGCGATGGTCGCCGCCGCGCGCAGACTCAGCAACAGACCGATCACGGACGGCTCGATGCCCCGGTGGTCGCCGACGACCGGCAGATACGCGGTGAGGATGTCCGTCGCGGACAGCACGGCGAGGCTGATGAAGATGCCCGCCGGCACGCCCCGGGTGCGCAGGATGCGGCCGACGGGGACGCGATCGCCTTGTCCCTCAGGCGACTTGGACGTCGTAGGGCGTTCGATGCGCCACAGCGACGTACAGGAGACCGCGGCGACCGCGCCCGCGACGAGCAGGGCCAGCGCGCTGGTGCCCGCCCGGTCGGGGCCGGTGATGAGGGCGCCGGCGGCGATCGGTCCGACGAGCTGGCCCAGGGACGCTCCGATGGTGAAGTGCCCGAAGTTGCGGTCCTGTTCGTGCGGTGCGGACTGACGGGCGACGATCGACTGGGCGCCGATGACGAAGCAGAGATGGCCGAGGCCCATCACGCCGCTCCAGGCGGCCATCGCCGTCAGCGAGTTGGCCCTGCCGCTCAGCGCGCAGCCGCCCGCGATGAGGACGACGCCGACGGGCAGGAGCGGGGCACAACGCCCGTGGTCCGTACGGCGCCCGAGCGGTACGGCGGCGAACAGCGGGAGCAGCGCGTACACGCCCGCGATGACTCCGATCGCGCGCTCGTCGGCGCCCAGCGCGAGGGCCCGGTAGGAGACGGCGGGCCGCGCCATCGACACCGCCCCCTGCGCGAAGGAGAAGGCGATGACGAGGCGCAGCAGCCAGCCCCGGCCGGGCCCGGACGCGTCCTTCATCAGATGATGCCGAAGAGGATTCCCGCGCCGAGCACGACCATCGAGGTGAGCGCTGCCCACTTGACCACGAACCTGGTGTGGTCGCCGAACTCGACCTTCGCCATGCCGACGAGGACGTAGACGGCGGGCACCAGCGGGCTCGACATGTGCAGCGGCTGGCCGACGAGCGAGGCGCGGGCGATCTCCAGGGAGGAGACGCCGTGGGCGTGACCCGCTTCGGCGAGGACCGGGAGGATGCCGAAGTAGAAGCCGTCGTTGGACATGAAGTACGTGAGCGGGATGCTCAGGACGCCGGTGACGAAGGCCATGTGCGGGCCCATGCCGTCGGGGATGTTGCCGACCAGCCACTTGGCCATGTGGTCGACCATGCCCGTGCCCTGGAGCACGCCAGTGAAGACGGCGGCGGCGAAGACCATGCCGGAGACGTTGAGCACGTTCTCGGCGTGGGCGCCGAGGCGGGCCTTCTGGTCGGGCATGTGCGGGAAGTTGACGGTGAGGGCGAGGGCCGCGCCGAGCAGGAAGAGGACCGGGATCGGCAGCCACTCCATGATCATGGCGGTGAGCAGGGTGACCGTGAGGAGCGCGTTGAACCAGTAGAGCTTGGGGCGCAGGGTGGCTCGGTTCGGGTCGAGGCCCTGGAAGCCGTCGTCGTCCGCCTCGGGGGCTTCGGCGTCCGTGCCGGAGCCCGCACCGCCCGTACGTGCGCCCTTCTTGCCCTCGGAGCCGCCACCGGCGCCGACCAGAACCGTCTCGGACTCGGCGGGCTCCAGGACCTCGTCCAGCGTCAGCACACCGAGCCGCTTGCGCTCGCGGCGGCCGAGGACGTACGCGAGGGCGAAGACGCCGAGCAGGCCGACGGCGAGGGCCGGGATCATCGGGACGAAGATGTCGCTGGCGTCGAGCTTGAGCGCGGTCGCGGCGCGGGCGGTGGGGCCGCCCCAGGGCAGGGTGTTCATCACGCCGTTGGCCATGGCGGCGACGCCGGTCATCACGACGAGGCTCATCTTGAGGCGCTTGTAGAGCGGGTACATCGCCGAGACCGTGATCATGAAAGTGGTCGAGCCGTCGCCGTCGAGCGAGACGATCGACGCGAGCAGCGCCGTACCGACGACGATCCGCAGCGGGTCCGCCTTGCAGAACTTGAGGATCCCGCGAACGATCGGATCGAAGAGACCCACGTCGATCATCACACCGAAGTAGACGATCGCGAACATGAGCATCGCCGCCGTGGGGGCGAGGCTGGTGACGCCGTCGATGACGTAGTCACCGAGCTTGGCGCCCTTACCGACGAAGACACAGAAGAGTGCCGGGATCAGCACGAGCGCCGCGATCGGCGACATCTTCTTCAGCATGATCAGGACCAGGAAGGTCGCGATCATGGTGAAGCCGAGGATGGTCAGCATGAGTGGATACCTAACGTTCGCCCTTGAACTCCCACCAGGGCCGGCGGTGAGGGTGACGTTAGGTCGCGCCATCCAGCGTTAACAAGACGTTGACGTGAGAGCAATAAGCGCAAAACTCCAGGTCACAGCGTTGTCTCGGTGAGTGCCAGCTCAACGGGGACTCCGTTGAGTACGGCGTTGCCCGACAGCGGGTCCAGGAGCGAGCCGTCGAGGAGCTGGTTGACGTTGACGCCCGGGTCCAGGGCGGCGTGGCTCATCCGGGTGCCCGGCCGGTCGTGTCCCCAGCCGTGCGGCAGGCTCACCACGCCGCTGCGGACGCCGTCGGTGACCTCGGCGGGAGCGGTCACCTCTCCCCCGGCGCCCTTGACCCGGACGGGCGCCCCGTCGGTGATGCCGAGGCGCGCGGCGTCCTCGGGGTGGATGTGCAGCGTGCAGCGGTTGGAGCCGCCGGTGAGGGCGGGCACGTTGTGCAGCCAGCTGTTGTTGGAGCGCAGATGGCGGCGGCCGATGAGCACGAGCCCGGCCGGGCGCTCGCGCAGTGCTTCGCGCAGCCGCGGCAGGTCGCCGGCGATGGGGCCCGGCAGCAGTTCGATCCGCCCGCTGCGGGTCTTCAGCGGGCCGGGCAGGCGCGGCTGGAGCGGTCCGAGGTCGATGCCGTGCGGGTGGGCGAGCAGCTTGCGCAGGCTCAGCCCCTCGGGGTTCGCGCCGAAGCCGTCGCCGTAGGGGCCCAGGCGCAGCATCAGGTCGAGGCGTCGCTCCGGGCCGGACTCGCCGGTGAGGGCGGCGGCGAGTTCGCGCGGGTCACGTCCGTGGACGGGTGAGTGCGCCTCGGTGACGGACTTGCCGAGGGTCTGGTCGATGACGAGGTCGTCGACGGCGGACGGGTCGGCGCCGTGCATGCCGGTCGCGGCGAGTGTGAGGCGGGCGAGGATCTCGGTCTCGGGCATCCGGCCCGGTTGCAGGGGGATCGCGGCGCGGCCGTAGCGGACCTGGTTGCGCACGGCGAAGGCGTTGAAGGCGAAGTCGAAGTGCGGCGCCTGCGAGGGCGGGGGCGGCGGCAGGACGACGTGTGCGTGGCGCGAGGTCTCGTTGAGGTACGGGTCGACGCTGACCATGAAGTCCAGTGAGCCGAGGGCCTTGTCGAGGCGGTCGCCGTCCGGCGCGGAGAGCACGGGGTTGGCGGCGACGGCGATGACGGCGCGGACCGGGCTGCCCTCCGGCGTCGCGGTGTCCATCTCCTCGGCGAGCGAGGACAGCGGCAGCTCGCCCTTGGCTTCCGGGTGTCCGCTGACGCGGCTGTGCCACCGGCCGAGGGCGAAGCCGCGTCCGGGTCCGGCCGGGCGGGGTGTCTTGTCGGTGGCGGAGAGGGGGAAGAGTGCGCCGCCGGGCCGGTCGAGGTTGCCGGTGAGGATGTTGAGGACGTCGACGAGCCAGCTGGCGAGGGTGCCGTGCGGGACGGTGCAGCTGCCGATGCGGCCGTATACGGCGGCGGTGGGCGCGGCGGCGAGTTCGCGGGCGAGTGCCCGGATGGTGTCGGCGGGCACGTCGCATGCCTCGCTCGCCGCCTCGGGCGTGAAGTCCCGTACGGCTTCGGCGAGTTCGTCGAGGTCCTGGACGTGCGGGGCGAGGTCGCCGAGGTCGACGAGCTTCTCCTCGAAGAGGACGTACGTCATCGCGGCGAGCAGCAGCGCGTCGGTGCCGGGGCGGATGGCGACGTGCCGGTCGGCGAGCTTGGCGGTGCGGGTGCGGCGCGGGTCGATGACGGTGAGGGTGCCGCCGCGGGCCTTGAGGGCCTTCAGCTTGCCCGGGAAGTCGGGGGCGGTGCACAGACTGCCGTTGGATTCCAGGGGGTTGGCGCCGATGAGCAGCAGATGGTCGGTGCGGTCCAGGTCGGGCACGGGGATGGCGTGGGCGTCGCCGTACAGGAGTCCGCTGGAGACATGCTTGGGCATCTGGTCGACGGTGGAGGCGGTGAAGATGCTGCGGGTGCGCAGCGCGCCCAGCAGGACCGGCGGGTAGAGGGCGCCGGCCATGGTGTGCACGTTGGGGTTGCCGAGGACGACACCGACGGCGTTCGGCCCGTACTGCTCGACGACCGGGCGCAGCCCCGCCGCCACGGCGTCGAAGGCCTCCTCCCAGGTGGCCTCGCGCAGCTCGCCGTCCTTGCGGACGAGGGGGGTGCTCAGCCGGTCCGGGTCGCCGTCGGCGGCGCCGAAGGACGCGCCCTTGGGGCAGATGAACCCCTGGCTGAACACGTCGTCGCGGTCACCGCGTGCTCCGGTGACCCGGGTGCCCTCGATGGTCAGGGTGAGCCCGCAGGTCGCCTCGCAGAGCGGGCACACGCGGAGCGCTGTGCGGGAGTCGTTGGTGGGCACGGGTCCTCCCGGAGGACGGTGGCGGCGATGACGCACGGACACCGCCGAGCATACCGACCGGTATGCACTGCGGGGAGGGCCTGCGGGGGGTGAGGTCGGAAACTCGCGAGAGCCCCCCAACTCAGTCGAGAACCCTCGCCAGATACGCCCGCAGCAGCTCCCGTGTCTCCGCGATGGTGCGTTCGTCCCCCTCCGGGGCGATCCGGAAGGCCAGCTGGACCAGGGTGTCGGCGGTTTCCACGGCGATCAGGAAGGTGCGGCGCAGGTCCTCGTCGGGGGCCCGGTCCAGGTAGGCGGAGAGCAGGTCGGTGAGGCGGTCGGCGACGCGGTGGTTGGGTTCGCTGTGGCGGGCGCCGACCGGGATCTGGTTGCCGAAGTCGACGAGGGAGAAGCCGGGCGCGGTGCGTTTCATGACGAGGTACTCGTCCAGGACGGCGTCCATGGCCGTACGCCAGCCGCCCGCGCCCCCGCCCGCCTCCCGCAGCCGCTCGGTGACGCGCTCGGTGTAGCGGTCGAGGTTGCGCTGGGCGAGCGCGTCGGCCATCGCGCGCTTGTTGCCGAAGAAGCGGTAGACGGAGCCGATGGGCACGGCTGCGCGCTGGGCGACGGCACGGGTGCTCAGGGCGTCGTAGCCGACCTCGTCGAGGAGGTCGGCGCACGCGTCGAGGATTCTGGTCAGTCGTTCGGCACTGCGGCGCTGGATGGGGGCGCGGCGCAGCGAGGTCGCTTGGGGCACGGGCTTCATGATGCCTTTCCGCCGGGGTCCGGTGAACCTCCCGTACCAGTACGGGCCTCGGGGGCGTTGTCGCTCAGCGTCGGTGCGGGCGTCGTCGGGGTCGCCGGCGCCTTGAGGGTTTCTCCCGCCTGGGACTGCGTGATGTCCGCCGTGCTCTCGACGGGCTTGCCGCCGACGGCCCAGACGGTGCGGTCGTCCGCGTACAGACGTGCGGTGACGTGGTGCGTGCCGCGCGGGACCAGGGCGGCGCCGAGGTGGTACTCGGCGGTGCGGAGCTCGGCGAGCGTGCGGCCGTCCAGATACAGCACGGCGATCCCACGGCCGGCCACCGCCCTGGCCGGGGTCCCGGCGGGCGAGAAGCGGAAGCGGTGGAGGGTCAGCGTCACGTCCCAGCTGTCGTCGGAGTCCGGCTGGACCTCGATGGCGACGTTCGGGGCGCCCTTCTTGTCGACCTCGCGATAGTGCCGGCCCTGCTCGTCCGTGCGGTCCAGCAGCTTGCCCACGGGCGAGGCCGACGGCGCGCCCCCGCGCTCGCGCGCGTCACTGGAACCACAGCCCGCCGATCCGCCGAGCAGGGCGCAGATCACGAGCGCGGCGAGCGGTACACGCGTCCACGACATGCCGGGGAGAGTAGAACACCGCTCCGACAGTCGGATCCCCCTGGAGTCTGGTTCTCGCTCCCTCTGCGGACCGATGCGGTGCGATCCGGGCCGAAGTGGCCCGCTCCGTGACGCACCCGCCGGCCCCAGCGTGGCTCGCTTTCCCTCTTGCGCGCGGAAAAACCGAATCCTACGGTGAAGCATAGGAATCGACGGCACATCGGCGTACGCCATCAGGCGCAAGGGAGCGATCATGAGCGGGGACGCGAGGAAGACGGCCGAGGGGCTGGTCTACCTCTCCGGTTTCGGCAACGAACACGGCTCGGAGGCGGTCCCGGGCGCGCTGCCGGTGGGCCGCAACTCCCCGCAGCGGGCACCGCTCGGGCTGTACGCGGAGCAGCTGAGCGGTACGGCGTTCACGGAACCGAGGGCGCACAACCGGCGCTCGTGGCTGTACCGGATCCGCCCGTCGGCCGCGCACCCCGCGTTCACGCGCACGGAGAACGGCGCGATCCGCACGGCCCCCTTCACGGAGACGGCTCCCGACCCGAACCGGCTGCGCTGGAACCCGCTTCCGGAGCCGGCACCCGGCACCGACTTCCTGGCCGGCCTGTGGACCCTCGGCGGCAACGGCGACGCGACCCAGCGCACGGGCATGGCGGTGCACCTGTATCACGCGACCGCGTCGATGGAGCGGGTCTTCAGCGACGCCGACGGGGAACTGCTGATCGTGCCCGAGCGCGGCGGCCTGCTGCTGCGCACGGAGTTCGGGCTGCTTCATGTGGAGCCGGGCCATGTGGCGCTGATTCCTCGTGGTGTCCGCTTCCGTGTGGAGCTGCTGGATGCTTCGGCTCGCGGTTATGTGTGCGAGAACTATGGGGCGCCCTTCCAACTGCCCGACCTGGGCCCGATCGGCGCCAACGGGCTGGCCAACGCGCGGGACTTCCTGGCGCCGGTCGCCGCGTACGAGGACGATGAGACCGCGGCGGGCCCCGTCGAGGTGGTGAACAAGTTCTGCGGCAACCTCTGGACGGCGATGTACGACCACTCGCCGCTCGACGTGGTCGCCTGGCACGGCAACCATGTGCCGTACGTCTACGACCTGCGCCGTTTCAATGTGATCGGCACCATCAGCTACGACCACCCGGACCCGTCGATCTTCACGGTGCTCACGTCGCCGTCGGACACCCCGGGGCTCGCGGGTGTCGACTTCGTGGTGTTCGCGCCGCGCTGGCTGGTGGGCGAGAACACGTTCCGGCCGCCGTACTTCCACCGGAACGTGATGAGCGAGTACATGGGGCTCATCGAAGGCGCGTACGACGCGAAGGCGGAGGGCTTCGTGCCGGGCGGTGGCTCGCTGCACAACATGATGTCGGCGCACGGCCCGGACCGGGAGACCTTCGACCGGGCGAGCGCCGCCGAACTGAAGCCGCAGAAGGTGGACGACGGCCTCGCGTTCATGTTCGAGACCCGCTGGCCGGTGACCGCGACGTCTCAGGCAGCGGGGGCGGAGCACCTGCAACAGGGCTACGACGACGTCTGGCAGGGCCTCCAGCGTCACTTCCGCCCGGCGGGCTAGCAGTACGGCCCGTTGCACTGACCGCCCGCGACCGGTACGGATAGCCCTCGTGACCTCCTTCGCTCCGGACTCGATCGTCCTGAACCGCAAACTGCCGCTCTGGTATCAGGTGTCGCAGTCCCTGCGCGCCTCGATACTCGGCCGGGCGCCGCAGGACCCGCTGCGCCTGCCGACCGAGGAGCAGCTCGCGGGGCACTACGGAGTGAGCGTGCTGACCATGCGGCAGGCGCTCAAGGAACTGGAGGAGGAGGGGCTGATCACCCGGCATCGCAGACGGGGCACGTTCATCGAGCCGAGCGCCCGGCGGGGCGCGCCCGTACGGCTGCTCGGCTCGGTGGACGCGATCGTGGCCCAGCAGTCGGGCATGACGACCGAGCTGCTCGACCACGGCCAGGCCGCGGTGTCGGCCGAACTCGCCGAGTTCTTCCCCGATCTGGACCGGGTGGGCACCTACCACCGGCTGCGCAGCGACGAGAAGACGGGCGAGCCGACGAACCACGCGCGCAACTACGTCCGGCCCGAACTGGCCGCGCTGATCGACCCGGAGGACCTGGTGCGCTGGCCCATGACCAAGGTGCTGCGGGATGTGGTCGGCGTGCGGATCAGCCGGATCACCGACACCGTGGAGGCCCGGCTCGCCGACCCGGAGACGGCGCGGCTGCTCCAGGTCCCGCTGCTGAGCCCGATCCTGCACTACACGGGCGTCGTGCACGGCGAGGACGGCCGCGCCCTGGACGTGGTCCGCATCCACTACCGGGGGGACCGCTTCTCGTTCACGGTCACCCTCGACGCCCACTGACCCCGGCGTGCCCCCTGGAGGACGTCGTACGATGCCGAGCGTGACGCACGACGACGCTCCGCTGCTCGCGGACCTCATGCCGTGGTCCGTCGCCCCGCCGAGGCTGGGCCGGGGGTGGCCGACGGCCCCCGATGCCGCGTCCCTGAAGGCGCGCTGGGATGCGCTGATGAAGGCCGAGGGGCCGGATCGCGAGGCGCTGTTCGGCCCCACCCGCTCGCGCACCCTGCACTCGGCGGTCGCGCAACTGCCGGGTCGGAGCGGCGGAACGGGCCGGCTGGCGCGCGAGTCGGGCCCCTGCCCGGAACCGGTGCGCGTCCTGCACGGTCCGTTCGACGAGCAGTGGCTGATCCCCGACCACCGGTTGATCGACGCGGCACGTCCGGAGCTGTGGCGGGTGGCGGACGAGCGGCAGGTGTTCGCGGTCGAGCAGACGGTGGTGCCCGAGTCGTCGGGCCCCGCGCTGCTGGTCTCCTCCGTCGTGCCGTTGAGCGCCGGTCGCGGTGGCCGGGTGCGCCCTCTCCACCGGCGCCCGGGCGGTCGCGAACCGAACCTGGCGCCGGGCCTGTTGGAGTACCTGGGCGGCCGGTTGGGCCACTCCCCCGAGCCGGTCGACGTCCTCGCCTGGACGCTGGCGCTGGCGCGTGCGGGCCGTGCGGGCTGCGCGGTCCCCCTCACCGCCGACCCCGACAGCTGGGCGCACGGGGTCGAACTGGGCCGCAGGATGCTGCGGTTGATGCGACGCGAGGGCGAGCGCCCCAAGCTCCCCGGCGGCCGTCGCCCCTACGTCCGCGCCCCGCTTCCCACCCGACCGCTCGATGTGTACTACGACCGTGACGAGGAGGCCCTGCACCTCGGCGAGGGCGTGATCTCCCCGGTGCCGTCGGACGCCTGGGACTTCGAGGTGGGGGGCGTGCGCGTCCTGGAGCAGTGGTTCGCGGCCAGGACCGTACAGCCCGAGCCGGGGACTCTGGAGGCGGTCCGGCCCGCCACCTGGCCGCAGGTATGGACGTCCGAACTCCTGGAGCTCGTGACGGTGCTCGCACTGCTCGCGGAACTGCGGTCCCAGCAGGCCGAGTTGACCGTGGGGGACGCGCCGGTCACGGCGGCCGAGCTGCGCGCGGCGGGGGTGCTGCCGGTGCCGGACGCGGCGCGCAGGCCCGCGTCCGTCCTCGATCATCACGAGGAGGGCCCGGAGGGCCAGTTCGCGCTGCTCTAACGCTCTCGCCGGAACTCCGGATCGAAGGCGTCCAGCACTCGGGTGAGCGCCCGCGCGAACACCGCCTCCAGGTCGATCGGACCGCTGTCCTCCATGAAGGCCGCAGCCAGCCGCGGATACGCGCCGGTGGCCACCTGGCTGCCGAGGTAGGCGATGCGGACCGCGTTCTCCTCCTCCTCCGACCAGGGCATGGAACGGGTGCGCTCGGCAGTGGCGATCTCGTTCGCCGTGTACGTCGTAACGGCGCCGTTGAGCATCGCGATCAGCTCCATCTTGACGCTCGCGCGCACATCGAGCGGTTCGAGGCAGGCCAGGCAGTGCTCCAGATAGCGCAGGGTGTGCGGGCTGAAGCCGTACACGCCGGACATCAGGCGCGGCACCCAGGTGTGGCGGTGCATGATGGCGCGGGTCTCGTGGGCGTTGCGGAGCATGTCGGCGCGCCAGTCCCCGGAGGGTTCCTCGATGACGTGCTCGGCGCCGATGGCGTCGAGCATCAGCTCGTACAGGTCCTCCTTGCGCGGCACGTAGTTGTAGAGCGACATCGTGCCGCAGCCCAGTTCGGCCGCCACGTGCCGCATGGACACCCCTTCGAGCCCCTGCGCGTCCGCGATGCGCACCGCGGCGGCCGCGATGTCCGCGCGGCTGAACGCGGGCCGCGGGCCACGCCCCGCCCGCTCCGGACGGGCCCAGATCACTTCGGGTACGGCCTTGCGCCCTGCCATGGGTCGATCACCTCGTGGACCATCCTAGTTACGTACACCGTACGTAGTGCGCTATGGTCGACCCATGACTACTACGTACGCTGTACTTAGTGAAGGTCTGGAGAAGAGCTTCGGATCACGGGGGAACGTCGTCCACGCCGTACGGGGCCTGGATCTGGCGGTGGCACAGGGCACGGTCTGCGGGGTGCTCGGGCCGAACGGGGCGGGCAAGACGACGGCGGTACGGCTGCTCGCCACGCTGCTGCGGCCCGACGCGGGGTCCGCGCGTGTCGCCGGGCACGACCTGGTGCGGGAGGCCGGCGCCGTCCGGGGCGCGATCGGGGTCACCGGGCAGTACGCCTCCGTCGACGGCGACCTCACCGGGCGGCAGAACCTGCGGCTGTTCGCGAAGCTGCACCGCGTCCGGGACACCGCGGCGCGGGCGGGTGAGCTGCTCGACCGGTTCGGTCTCGCCGAGGCCGCCGACCGGCCCGCGTCCACCTACTCGGGCGGCATGCGGCGCCGGCTGGACCTGGCGGCGAGCCTGATCCGGCGCCCGGCCGTGCTCTTCCTCGACGAACCGACCACCGGGCTCGACCCGGCGAGCCGCAACCAGATCCGGGAGGCCGTGCGCACGCTCAAGGACGACGGCACGACCGTGCTGCTCACCACGCAGTACCTGGAGGAGGCCGACCAACTCGCCGACACCATCGCCCTGATGGACCACGGCAGGGTCGCGCACACGGGATCGCCCGGCGAGCTCAAGGCGCTCATCGGTTCGTACGCCGAGGTGGTCGTCGCACACCCGGACGCACTGCCCGGGGCGGCGGCCGTCCTGGACCAACTGACGGGCTCGGCGCCCGACTTCGCCCCCGAGCGGCACGCCGTGGGCGCGCTCGCGACCGACCCGACGCTGACGCTGCCCCGGCTGGTGCGCGAACTCGACGCCGCCGGGGTGCCGTTGCTCGACGCGAGCCTGCGGCCGCCCACGCTCGACGACGTCTTCCTCCGTCTGACGAGCGGCCCTGCCGACGCCCGGCGCAACGACCCGAACGACGGCCCGAACGACCACAAGGAGCTGGTGGCATGAGCACGTTGGCGTACGACGGCAGCGCGATGCTGGGCCGTCACCTTCAGCGGATCCGGCACAACCCCGGGCTGGTCGTCCTCACCCAGACCATGCCGATCACGATGCTGCTCTTCTTCGGATACGTCTTCGGCAGCGCCCTCGCGATGCCGGGCGAGGAGTACCGCGCGTACCTGCTGCCGGGCCTGCTGGTGGCGACCGCGGCCAACGGGATCATGACAGGGATGTTCCAGGCCGCCCAGGACTCGCACCGGGGCGTGATGGACCGCTTCCGTACGCTGCCGATGAGCCGGGCCGCCGTGCCGCTCGGGCAGGCGGCCGCCGACCTGGTCGTGACCGCCGTGGGGATCGTGCCGCTGCTGCTGGTCGGACTCGTGGTGGGCTGGCGGATCGACGGATCGGCGCTTCAGGCGGTCGGGGCCCTGGGGCTGCTGCTGCTCTTCCGGTTCGCCATGACGTGGGTCGGCATTCTGCTGGGACTCGCCTCGGGGAGCGAGGAGGCTGCCGGTCAGCTGGGCAGCGCCACGTTCATGCTGCCGCTGCTGTCGAACGCGTACATCCCCACCGACAACCTGCCGGGGCGGACGAGGGGATCCCGAACCAGTCGGTGTTGAATGATGCAGGTCAGAGCGATGGTCGCGCCGAAGACGGTCCAGCCGACGGGGCCGGTGGCGAT